>DMKB01000139.1 GCA_003454665.1 Nitrospiraceae bacterium
GCCGTCACTTCACCCGGCCCTTTGGTTTTGATCGAGAGCGTCTTTACTTTATCGGTATGCAGTTTCAGACGAATTTCCTTGAGGTTCAGGATCAAGTCTGTCGTATCTTCGATAACACCGGGAACACTCGAGAACTCGTGCTGCGCGCCGCTGATCCGTACTGATGAAATCGCCGAGCCTTCCAGCGAAGAGAGAAGCACGCGCCGAAGTGAATTCCCGAGTGTGGTGCCGAAGCCCCGCTCCAGCGGCTCCGCGGTAAAGCGTCCGTAAGTATCGGTGATCTTCTTGGGATCATACTGAAGTTTTTTTGGCATCTGAAAATCTTTTGCTTTTTTGAGCATATTCCCTCCAGTACGGAGTGAAAACATGAAACGCTTCCCATACGTCGCCGGAAGCGAAGCTTAACAGAATTCACTTACTTCGAATACAGCTCTACCACGAGCTGTTCCTGAACCGTCGGCAACGTACATTCATCCCGAGCCGGCAGTGAAACAACCTTGCCTTGAAATGTCGCTGCGTCAATCTTCAGCCACGAGGGAAAACCCCGTTTCTCGACGGTCGCAAGGGTCTGTGCGATATGGGCAATCGCCCTGCTCTTCTCTCGCAGTTCTACGGTATCTCCCGCCTTCAGCAGGTAGGATGGGATGGTTACCCTTCTCCCATTCACCAGCATATGGCCGTGGCGCACGATCTGCCTCGCCTCTTTTTTCGAACCGGCAAAGCCCATTCGCTGAACAACATTATCAAGCCTGCGTTCCAGAAGCAGGATGAGGTTGTCTCCGGTTATACCCCGCATCCGCGCCGCTTTCTCAAAATACCCGCGGAACTGGCTCTCGAGCACACCGTAGAGCCTGCGAATTTTCTGCTTTTCCCGCAGCTGCTGGGCGTACACCGACAACTTGATCCTCCCCTGGCCGTGCTGTCCGGGGGGGTAATTTCTCCTTACTATTCCACACTTGTCCGTATAACAGCGCTCGGACTTAAGGAAAAGTTTCGTGCCTTCTCTCCGGCACAGTTTACACACTGACCCTCGATATCGTGCCAAATGATTCCTCCGTCACTCGCTTTGCGAGAATTGCTTAAATGAAGTTTGTTGCAATCGAATAGTAAACTGAAGCCAGCGTGGACCGTTCATTTCCTTTACTCTGTTCAATGGGCAATTTACCATTCGATATAAATCGCTTAAACCCTTCTTCGTTTCGGTGGCCTGCACCCATTATGCGGAATGGGCGTCACGTCCTTGATCGCGACGACATCGATTCCCGCAGACTGAATCGACCTGATTGCCGACTCCCTGCCGGCGCCGGGACCCTTCACATAGATCTCGACCTGCTTCATCCCGTGCTCCATGGCCTTGCGCGCAGCGGCCTGGCCGGCCAGCTGTGAGGCAAAGGGCGTGCTCTTTCTCGACCCCTTGAAGCCCTGATTACCGGAGCTGGACCAGGCGATGACATTCCCCGCCGTGTCCGTAATCGTCACGATCGTATTGTTAAACGATGCATGGATGTGAGCCACACCATTCGCGATATTCTTCTTTGCCTTGCCCTTCTTTGCCATAGCATCTCCCGAATAGAACTAGACAGCGACGGCATCCCGTTCGTGCAAACCGTTGCGCCTGTTAGTTACTTAGTTCTCAATTTCTTTTGCAAAATGGAAAGGAAATTTTCTGAAAAATCATAAAAGCCTCGTAAAAAAAGAGGATTAAATAACGCTTTAGATACATCGATTTTTAAATTTAAAATTTCCAATTTCCAATTTTCAATCCCGGTTTATCCGGGTTAGGTATTACTTCTTCGCCATCCCTTTTTTCTTGCCCCTGCCGGAAACCGAGCCCTTCTTCGGCCCCTTCCGCGTCCTCGCGTTCGTCTTCGTGCGCTGCCCGCGTGCCGGCAACCCTCTTCTATGCCTGAGGCCGCGGTAACTGCCGGTATCCATCAACCGCTTGATATGCGTCGAGACATCCCTGCGCAAATCCCCCTCAACCATAAAATCACGGTCGAGAATAGCGCGAAGCTTCACGATCTGGTCTTCCGTAAGCTTGCCGCTCTTGACGTTCGGATCGATCCCTGTCTCAGCCAGAATTTTTTTTGCCAAAGTTCTGCCGATGCCGAATATATACGTCAGCGCGATTTCAATTCTCTTGTCTTTCGGTAAATCTACTCCAGCGATACGTGCCACGGCACCTCCTTAATGCATGTAAAGCATTGCAAAATGCAAATGATAAATTTCAAATTGAAAGATTATTGAGCATTTTGAATTTTTCAATTTTTACTTTACAATGTTCAATTGCGCACTGCGCCTATCCCTGGCGCTGTTTATGGCGCGCGTTCTCACAGATGACCCGAACGACCCCTTTGCGCCGAATAACCGTGCACTTATTACAAATTTTTCTTACCGAAGAGCGAACTTTCATGATATCGTCACACCTTTTCTACAATCCTTCCCGCCCATAGTGCAGAAAGAGCACGTTATTTGAACCGGTAGGTAATCCGCCCTCTCGACAGGTCATAGGGTGAAAGCTCTACCGTCACCTTGTCACCCGGCAGTATCTTGATGAAGTGCATCCTCATCTTGCCGGATATGTGAGCCAGAATTTTGTGGCCATTCTCGATCTCGACGCGGAACATGGCGTTCGGCAGTGTCTCGAGAACCGTTCCCTGCACTTCAATGGCATCTTCTTTGGGCATTATCCACCGATCTCATTACGCTGCAGCACTGCGCTGCGTATCCATTCACCGCTTCGTCAATATCCACGGCCCGTCATGCATCACGGCAATTGTGTGCTCAAAGTGCGCGGACAGGCTGCCGTCGGCCGTTACTGCCGTCCAGTTGTCTTCCCTGACAAGCGTCGCGCTTTCACCGAAATTTATCATCGGCTCAATGGCGAGCACCATGCCTTCCTGGATGCGCGGACCGCGGCCGGGACTGCCGAAATTAGGAACCTGCGGATCCTCATGCAGACTCCTGCCGATGCCATGGCCAACGAAGTCCCGCACAACGGAATACCCGTTCGCTTCTGCATGGCTCTGAACGGCATGAGAAATATCGTACAGTCTGTTGCCTTCGCTGGCCGCCGCAATCCCCCGACCAAGCGATTCCTCGGTCACCGTAAGGAGGCGTTCGGCCTCCCTGCTGATTCGCCCTACGGGAAGCGTCACTGCGGCATCCCCGTAAAAACCGTCTACAATCACACCCAGATCCAGACTGATGATCTGACCCTCGGTGAGGACCACCTCTCGGGACGGAATCCCGTGCACAACCTGATCGTTCACCGACGCGCAGAGGCTGCAGGGAAATCCGCGGTAACCCTTGAACGCGGGGGCCCCACCTGCTGACCGGATAAACTTCTCGGCAAATTCATCAAGCGCCAGCGTCGTGACCCCGGGATGCACCAGTTCGCGGATACCGTCCAGAGCATCTGCAACGATGAGGCAGGCGCGTCGTATGCTTTCAATTTCCTGAAGGGACTTTAGTATGACCATGAAACGCGGGTGCTCTTCATCTTCTCCCTTTTACTGAAGCGCCTTTCAGGAAACCTCCGTAGTGCCGCTGGATGAGGTGGGACTCTATCTGCGACACCGTATCGAGGGCGACGCCGATCACGATCAGCAGCGATGTGCCGCCAAAATAGAAGGGCACATTGAAAAAACGGTAAAAAATGTCGGGCAACACACAGACGGCGGCAAGATACAGCGAACCCCCCAGGGTTATCCGCGTCAGCACTCGATAGAGGTAATCGGATGTCTTTTTCCCCGGCCTGATACCGGGAATAAATCCCCCGTATTTTTTTAAGTTGTCGGCAATATCAACGGGATTGAAGACAATCGCCGTATAAAAAAACGTGAAGAATATGATCATCGCGACGTAGACCGTCGTATACAGTACTTTTCCCGGGGCAAGCTGGTCTGCAAAGGCCTTTACCCATGGCACCTCTGCAAATCCTGCGATCGTCGCGGGAAAGAGCAGAATGGAAGAAGCGAATATCGGGGGAATCACGCCCGCCGAGTTGATCTTGAGCGGCAGATGGGTGCTCTGTCCCTTGTAAATTTTCCTGCCCACCATCCGCTGGGCGTACTGAATCGGTATCTTGCGCTGGCCTCGCTCCATGATGATAATAGCGCCAATCACCACGACGACCAGGATCAGGATCACCAGCAGCATGAAGTAGGGGATCTCGCCCACCCGCACCAGCTCGATGGTGTTCATTACCGCGCTCGGGAATCCTGCGACAATCCCCGCAAAAATAATCAGGGAGATGCCGTTCCCGATGCCACGCTCGGTAATCTGCTCGCCAAGCCACATGATAAAGGTCGTGCCGGCGGTCAGCGTGATCATGGTCAGGATCCGGAAAGCCCATCCCGCGGATTCCACGAAGGCGCCGTCGCCCATCTTCTCGAGTCCGACGGAGATCCAGAACGACTGGAATGCGGCGATCAGCACGGTGCCGTACCGGGTGTACTCAGTGATCTTTTTCCGTCCTGATTCGCCCTCTTTTGCCAGCGCCTGGAGCCGGGGAATCACGACGGTGAGCAGCTGAAGAACGATCGATGCCGTAATGTACGGCATAATCCCGAGGGCGAATATCGTGACCCGCGAAAGCGCGCCGCCGGAAAACATATCAAAAAAGCCCATGAGGCCCGAGGCGGCCTGATGGAGGTACTTACTGAGTTCTTCTCCCCTGATACCCGGAGTTGGAATGTGGGCGCCGATACGGTAGACGGCGAGCAACAGGAAGGTGAACATGAGCCTCTTCCTGAGTTCAGGGATGTTGAATATGTTCTGAAAGCTTGAAAACAAGCTTAGATCACCTCAGCCTTCCCGCCAGCCGCCTGTATTTTATCAACGGCACTCTTGCTGAATTTATGGGCCCGTACGACAAGTTTCGCTTTGAGCGCTCCCATGCCCAATACTTTTACTCCGTTCACGGCCTTCTTGATGATACCGTTCTTCACGAGAACCTCGGGTGTGATCGGGTCAGTTCCCTCGAGCCCAGCAAGATCGCTGAGATTAACGATGGCATATTCCTTGCGGAAGATGTTCGTGAATCCCCTCTTCGGAATCTTGCGCTGAAGAGGCATCTGGCCGCCCTCAAACCCGGGCGGTTTGACGCCGCCGGAACGGGATTTCTGGCCCTTGTGGCCTTTTCCCGAGGTCTTGCCAAGGCCGGAACCGGCGCCCCTGCCGACCCGCTTCGATCTTTTTTTCGCCCCCTTCGAGGGCTTTAACTCTTCCAATTTCATACGTGCACTCTTTCGTAGGGGAGAATCAGCCTGCGGCTGTTCTGCATTGCTCCACTCTTCAGTAAGGATCTTACTGCAGAAAATTCCTGATCATGCATTCTCGACCGACACAAGATGAGACACCTTGTTGATCATGCCACGAATCTCCGGTGTGTCGCTCCGCACCACTTGTTTATTCACCTTCGTTAAGCCGAGCCCGATGAGGACTGCCCGCTGCTTCGCCGGCCGGGCAATGTGACTGCGGACGAGCTTAATCGTAATTTTTTTCCCAGCATCCTTGGCCATTGCTATCCGAGCTCCTCCATGGTTTTCCCGCGCAGTGCCGCGACACGGTCGGCGGCCCTGAGCCTGCTGAGGCCTTCAATGGTAGCGCTCACGACGTTGTGCGGATTATGCGTGCCGAGACACTTGCACAACACATTCCTCACCCCGGCGACTTCAAGCACGGCCCTGCTGGCGCCGCCCGCTATCAGTCCCGTGCCCTCCGAGGCCGGCTTGAGCAATACCCGCCCGGCGCCGTAGTGTCCAAGCACTTCATGGGGAATCGTGTCGCCTTTGAGCGCCACGGGAATCATGCCCTTCTTGGCCCGCTCGACGGCCTTTTTGATCGCCACCGGCGCCTCTGCAGCCTTGCCCTTGCCGACGCCTACCTTGCCCTTGCCGTCGCCAACAACAACGAGGGCCGTAAAGTTAAAGCGTTTCCCCCCTTTGACCACCTTGGCCACGCGGTTCAGAGAAACCAGCTTGTCCTTCAACTCCTGGCCGTCGCTGCCCTCAAGCCTTCTTGAATATCGCTCTGCCACAATCTGCCTCCGAAATGAACAATACCGTTCTGTTCACAAAATCAAGACGGCCTTCCGGCCTACGGTCTCCCCGTCGTTCCCCGATTTTGTAAGATATGACCTGTTAGAAACTGAGGCCCTGCTCGCGTGCCGCATCCGCCAGTGCCTTGATGCAGCCGTGGTATTGATACCCGCTTCTGTCGAATACAATGCTCTTGATTTCTTTCCCGAGGGCCTTCTTGGCAATGCTTGCGCCGACCCTGCGCGCTGCATCAGCATTGCCCCCGTGCCCTGATCCGCCGACCTGCTTTTCGAGTGTCGATGCCGACACGAGCGTCCTGCCGTTCGTATCGTCGATGAGCTGAGCATAGACATGGCGCAGGCTCCGGAACACCGTCAACCGCGGCTTTCCCCCGGTGCCGATCATTGTTTTCCGTATTCGGTAATGTCTTCTCTTTCTGGCCTGATCTTTGTTTCGTGCCACGATTTCTCTCCCACAAGAACGACTCCGCGGAGCCGTGTCCATTAATCAGCATGAGCCGGGACGACTTATTTCTTGCCCTTCCCGGCTTTCCCTTCCTTCATTTTGATTGTTTCCGTGCTGTATTTGATGCCCTTGCCTTTATAGGGCTCCGGCTTTTTGATACCCCTGATCGTCGCCGCCACCTGCCCCACGAGCTGCTTATCGATGCCCTTCAGGGTAATCGAGTTTTGCTTCGGATCGACGGTGGCCTTGATCCCCTCGGGTACGGGATAGACAACGGGATGAGAAAAACCCAGATTGAGAAGGAGACTCGACCCGTGCAGCGCGGCCTTATAGCCCACGCCGCTGATCTGAAGCGTCTTTTCGTAGCCCGTGCTTACCCCCGTAACCATATTGGCGATGAGATTCCGCGTCAGCCCGTGCATTTCCCGGTACAGCTTCTGGTCCGACGGCCGCTCGACGACAATCGTACTGTCCATTTTCTTCACCGACAGTTTCGGGTAAAGGCTGCGCGACAGTTCTCCGAGCGGTCCTTTGACCGTGATTTTGCTTTGATCCAGCTTTGCGTCCACCCCGGATGGCAACGCTATCGGTTTTTTACCAACCCTCGACATATCACTCCTACCTTCCCGGCACACAGGGAATACGGTGCGCGTACGGGATACCTACCACACGTGGCAGATCACTTCTCCGCCTACCTTGTCCTTTTTTGCCCGGCGGCCGGCCAGGATGCCCTTTGGCGTCGACAGGATGGCGACACCAAGCCCCCCCATCACCCGGGGTACCGCGTCGGCTCCGACATAGACCCTGCAGCTCGGCTTGCTGATCCGCTTCAGACCCTGAATAACCGGCATCTCTTCATCGGCGTATTTCAGATAGATACGGATGATACCCTGCTTGCGGTCTTTCACGAGCTTCACGCTCTTAATATATCCTTCGTCCTTCAGGACTTTCGCAAGCTCCATTTTGAGCTTTGACGAAGGCATATCTACTTTTTCCAGCTTCATCCTGCTGGCGTTGCGAATACGGGTAAGCATATCCGCTATCGGATCGGTCATCATAGAATTGTAACCCCTTCTCGTCTTTACCAGCTTGCCTTGATCACGCCCGGGATCTCTCCGTTGAGCGCACGGTTGCGAAAACAGATCCGGCACATGCCGAATTTCCTCAAAAACCCCCGAGGCCGCCCGCACAAGGGGCAACGGTGATACTGGCGCACTTTGAACTTGGGAGTTCTCGCTGCCTTCGCTATTAAGGACTTCTTCGCCATTCTTCCTCCTACAGGCTACCAGCACCGGCCTGCAACCTTTATTTCCTGAAGGGCATGCCCAGATGGGTGAGCAACGCCCTGCCTTCTTCATCCGTCGCTGCCGACGTCACGATTGCTATATCAAGCCCGTGGATCGAGCCGATTTTGTCAATGTCAATTTCCGGAAAAATAACCTGCTCTTTAATTCCCATGGAATAGTTGCCCCGGCCGTCGAATGACTTTGCTGAAATCCCGCGAAAGTCCCTGATGCGCGGAAGCGCGGCACTGATCAACCGGTCGAGAAATTCAAACATGCGCCCGCGCCTCAGGGTCACCATGCAGCCGATCGGCATGCCCGTCCTCAGTTTATAGGTGGCGATAGACTGCTTGGCCCGCGTCACCACAGGGCGCTGACCGGTGATGCGGCCGATTTCCTCCACCGCACGGTCGAGGGTCTTCACGTCGTTTATCGCCTCACCCATGCCGACGTTCAGTACGATCTTCACCAACTTCGGCGCCTTCATGGAGTTAGCATAACTGAAGTCCTTCATGAGCGCCGGCACAACAGTCTTGAAATACTTTTCACGCAGTCTCGGCGCCGGTCCCGGTGTCGGTACGGAAGGCTTGCCGGCGGGTTTCGTCTCTTTCGGCTCGGCCTTTGCTTCTTTATCAGCCTTTTTCTCGGCTTTCTTAGGCGCCTTAGGCTCTTCCTCGGCTTTCAGCTCGGCTTCCGCTATGGCTTTCTGCTCTGCCTCCGCTGCAGCCGCTCGCTCAGCCTCTGCCGTGGCTTTCTTTTCTGCCTCTAAAGCAGCCGATCTCTCGGCCTCTTCTGTGGCTTTCTGCTCCGCCTCTGCGGCAGCCGCGCGCTCGGCCTCTTCTGTGGCCTTCTGCTCCGCCTCTGCAACAGCCTTGCCCTCGGCCTCTTCCACCTCTGGCTGGGTGCTCTCAACTGCTTCCACAGGAGGCGCTACTACCGTAACTTCCTGGGTAATCTCCTGAACGGCCTCTTCAGCAACAGCCGTTGCCCCGGCAGGGAGTCCCGCCGCTGCCTTCGGCGCAGCCTTTTTGACGGCCTTCTTCGCAGCCGGCTTTTTTGTCGCAGCGGCCTTTTTGGGCGCAGCTTTGACCGGCGCCTTTGCAGCCTTTTTCACCGCAGCTTTAGCCGGCGCCTTTGCAGCCTTTTTCACCGCAGCTTTAGCCGGCGCCTTTGCAGCCTTTTTCACCGCAGCTTTAGCCGGCGCCTTTGCAGCCTTTGTCGCTGCCTTTTTCTTGGCTGTTGCTTTCGTCTTTTTTGTGCTGTCTTTCTTCTCTGCCATATCAGTTCCCTTTTTCAACGCATCGGGTGATGGGGCTCACGCTCCATCGCGGAAAAGCACCACACCATTAATCAAGCGTCTCGCTACAGCTCCTGCACACCCGGACGCGCTTGCCTTCATGGTCCGCTCGCCGTGCTACCTTCGTCTGCTTGTCGCATTTCGAGCAGACCAGCTTTACATTCGAGAGGGAGAACGGCGCTTCTTTTTCCACAATGCCGCCCTGCTTGAGCTGTTGATTCGGCCTCGTGTGGCGTTTGATCATGTTCAGTTTCTCTACGAGCAGCCTGTTGCTCGATGGATAGACTGCAATCACCCGCCCCTGCTTGCCTTTCTCCTTGCCGGAGATTACCACCACGTTGTCGTTTTTCTTAATATGCATCAGTCATTCCTATGTCTCGTCGAATGTACAATCCCGACGTGCTGTTTCTACAGTACTTCCGGCGCCAGGGAAACAATCTTCATATAATTCTTTTTCCTGAGCTCCCGGGCCACCGGCCCAAAGATTCTCGTACCGACCGGCTCACCCTGTGCATTGATCAGCACGGCGGCATTCCGGTCGAATTTAATATAGGAGCCGTCAGGCCGGCGAATTTCCTTCGCCGTACGCACAACGACCGCCTTGGCAACGGCGCCCTTTTTCACCTGTCCCTCGGGGATTGCCATCTTGACGGCGACCACGATCACATCGCCAAGAGATGCGTAGCGCTTGCGCGTACCGCCGAGCACCTTAATACACATCACCTTTTTCGCGCCGGAATTATCGGCAACGTCTAATACCGTCTGTTGCTGAATCATCGTCTATCCTTCACGTTAGAATTGAGGCCATGGCGAAGCGGTCCAGCCGCATACCATGCCGATCGGGTACACCACCGTGAGCGTGCTCCCCGCTACACGCCGCGGGACTTCTCCAGAATCTCGAGCACCGTCCACCGTTTGTCCTTGGACAAGGGACGGGTCTCGATGAACTTTACGAGATCTCCGATGGCGCATTCATTCTTTTCGTCATGAACCTTGAATTTCGTCGTTCGGTTGATGGTCTTACTGTACCGGGGGTGCGATATCTTTCTCGTGACCGCAAGCACCGCCGTCTTGTTCATCTTGTCGCTGATGACTCGCCCGACATACGACTTTCTTTTTTTATACTCGCCCATGCTTTTCCTTCAATATCGTATTTGCTCTCGCAATGTCTCTGCGAAGCAGTCGTAACCGCAGTGGATTTTCAATCTGTCCCATGGCCTGCTGGAACCGGAGGTTGAACAGCTCCTTCTTCAAGTCGACGACCTTGGCCTGCAGTTCATCGTTCGACAGGTCCCTCAACTCACTCGCGCCGGTCTTCATAGTTCCCCCTCCCGTGCAACAAACCGCGTAGCAAGGGGTAGCTTAAACGCCGCGAGACGGAAGGCCTCACGCGCCACCGACTCTTCCACACCGCCCATTTCATACAGTACCCGGCCCGGTTTCACCACGGCGACCCAGTACTCCGGCGATCCCTTACCCTTCCCCATGCGGGTTTCGGCGGGTTTTTTGGTAATCGGTTTATCCGGAAAGATCCGAATCCAGATCTTGCCGCCTCTCTTGACGTACCGCGTCATGGCAATACGAGCGGCCTCGATCTGCCTGCTCGTAATCCACGCCGGCTCCAAGGCCTTCAGCCCGAACTCTCCGAAATTCACCTCGGAGCCCCGGTTTGCCGACCCCTTCATTCTCCCCTTATGCATCTTTCGATGTTTTACTCGTTTCGGCGCAAGCATATCACCTATCCTTTACCATTCCTGTCCGTTACTGACCGTATTCGTTTTTTCCCGTGATTGTTCTCGTCCGCCGCCGGGACTACACAACAGGTGCCGCTTGCTGCAATATATCCCCTTTGTAGATCCAGACCTTCACGCCGATCTGGCCCATCGTGGTTTTCGCTTCGAAAAAACCGTACTGAATGTCCGCCCGCAGGGTATGGAGCGGCACTCGTCCTTCCCGGTACCATTCTCTCCTGGCAATTTCCGCTCCCGCCAGCCTGCCGGCGCACTCTATCTTGATCCCCTGCGCACCGAGACGGAGCGTGGAGGTTACTGCTTTCTTCATGGCCCGGCGAAAGGCAATCCGCCGCGCAAGCTGGAGCGCAATATTCTCGGCCACCAGCTGTGCATCCAGTTCGGGCCTTCTGATTTCCTGAATATTTATGTAAATCTGCTTTCCCGTGAATGCCTCGAGGTCCCGCTTGAGCTTATCTACTTCCGCTCCCTTTTTGCCGATGATGATTCCGGGACGGGCGGTATGGATATTGATCTTTGCCTTCTGCCCTGCCCGCTCGATCTCAATTTTGGCCACGCCCGCGTGCATAAGCCGCTCTTTCACGATCTTGCGTATCTTGACATCCTCATGCAGGAGAACGGCGTAATTTTTCTTCGCATACCACCGCGAGTCCCACGTTTTTATGATCCCGAGCCGGAGCCCTGTCGGATGTACTTTCTGACCCATGACGCCTCCAAACTGTTGCTATGCTGAGAGCACGACCGTTATATGGCTGCTCCGCTTCCGAATCACATTTCCCCGGCCCTGGGCCCGCGCCCTGAGCCGCTTCATGATAACGCCTTGATTGACATACGCCTGCGATATGCGGAGTGAATCCAGATCGCCGATATTCTTCTGCGTGGCGTTC
>DMKB01000259.1 GCA_003454665.1 Nitrospiraceae bacterium
AAAGCTTGCCACCAAGTACATCGGCGCGACCTCACCGTTCCCCGATGTGCGGAACGACCACTACGCCTTCAGCGCCATCATGACCGCCACCTCGCGGGGCTTCCTGGGCGCCGACAAGGCCACGGGCGAGTACAGCCCCGGTTCACCGGTATCCGGAGCCGACGCGCTGCTCGCGATCCGCGAATTCAAGAACCAGCTCAAATTCTAACCCTATAGAGGATAGTGCGCCCGCTCCGGAATAAACGGAGCGGGTTTTTTTGACGCCATGAAAAAAAACCTTTTCTCCATACTGATAGGCCTGCTCGTTGTCGTGTACGCGAGCGCCTCCGCAGCGGGCCTCAAGATTCTCGAGGGGACGCATACCGTGATCTACGATATCGTGAACCCCCGGGGCGTCGCCTTTATTCCCGACTATACCAACGAATCCTTCGAGCAGAAGGTAATCAGCCAGGACGAGTTCAGCAAACGGGTGATGGTAAAATCGAGCATGCACCCCATGAAAACCCGGGTTCCCTATCCTATTTCACCCCAGTCGATCCCGGCCTCGGTTGCAAAATATCTTCTGCCGGAGAAAGACCGGCAGTCCGGCGATCCTTCCCTTGCGGGCCAGGCGCGCCGGATCGCGCAGGGGAGCCAATACGCCCATGAGGCCGCAAACAGCATCCTTGCGTGGGTGGCCGACCACCTGACCTTTGATACGAGCATCACCATACCGTCAGACGCGTCTTCCGCGCTGCGGTACCGGAAGGCATACTGCGTGGGGTATTCCAACCTGGCCGTGGCGATGCTCAGGGCCGCCGGGATTCCCGCACGGGTCGCCCATGGCTATCTACCGCCAGGTTATGAATGGGGATTTTCCAAGCAGTACTGGGGCGTAAAGGTGAATGACGGCGGGTTTCACGCCTACCTGGAGATATACTATCCAGACACGGGATGGGCATTCTCCGATGCCGAGCATTCACACAATTTTGTCGACCCCTTTCACATCATTCTTCGCCTTGATGGTATGCGGATGCCGGGCGCTTACAAGGGCGGGCATCTGGAGGTTGAAAAGGCCACATTCTATACGATATTCAAGGATGAAGACAAAACCATGATGGTCGACGAGATGCCGCAACCGAAGAACAAGCGTCTCGGCCGCCGTCTCGGTGGTCGACAGAACTCAGCCCTCGTCACGGGGCGCGTAAGCGATACCCGGGGAGCCCTGGTACCAAAGGGTTCTGCAGTACTATGGAAGGACGGTCGGGGCACGCCCTATCCCTTTGCCGACGGCCGTTATGCAATTCCGGTACAGAACCCCGGTGCATACCGGCTGGAAGTGAAAGGTTCCGGTTTTGCAAAGTCATCTCGCAAGCTCCAGGTCAACCGGGGACAGAAATACCGCGTTAACTTCACCCTCCAGCCCGGTGGGGTCATCAAAGGGAAAGTTGTCACCCCGGGCGGCGGGCCCGTGCGGGAGGGAGATGTGTTCTACCGGGACGGGAAGACCAGTTACGGTGTTCCCATCGCCAATGACGGCACGTACCGGATCGAGGGACTCTCGCCGGGGCAGTATAAGGTCTCGGTTATGGTTGGTGAAAAGAACGTGTCTCGGAAGGGCCGTGCCGTGGCAGGGAAAGAAACGGTCATGGATTTTGTGTTACAATAGAGCAGTGCGGGTCAGGGAGTGACAGGAACGTATCCTGATTCCCCCTTCCCGCGTCTGAAGAGTGCTCGGCCCGACCATCGATGGGCGGGCGCAGGAGACCAGGATGAAGAGAAAGAGATGGTATATCGTTATTGCCGCTGTTATTCTGTCGTGCGCCGGAGCAGCGGCGGCCCAGACCTTTGCGCGGACCGACGCCGTGGAAACCAAGTCCTCGGGAAAAATCAATTGGACCGTCGGCGAGGTGTATGCCAAAGGCATCGGCTCGCCGCCGGCACGGGCAATGAACAGCGCCCAGGCGCGCGCTATGGCCACTCGTGCCGCCCAGGTTGTGGCGTATCGAAACCTGCTCGAGACGGTGAAGGGTGTGCGGATCGATTCCGAGACGCTCGTTGAAAAATACATCGTCAAGAGCGATGTGATCAGGATACGGGTGGAAGGCATTGTCAAGGGCGCCAGGATCGTAAAGAAACGACATCTCTCCGACGGGTCGGTGGAGGTGCTCGTTGCCATGCCCATGAAGGGCGCGTTCATGAACGCCATCGTGCCCGATGATTTCGGCAGCTCCACCGTGACTCCTCTTCCGGTGAAACCTGCGCCAATATCTCCGGCCGTTCCTGAACCGAAACCGGCGCCGTCCAGACCGGAACCGTCAAAGCCCATGCCCAGTAACAGGCCGGAGCCTCCGAAACCGGCGCCCATTCCGCCTCCGCCGTCATCACCGTCAACAACGGTCTTCAGCGGCGGTATTGCCACGGGCGTGGTGATCGACGGCAGAGGACTCGGCCTGAAGCCGGCGCTCCTGCCGAGAATCGTTGATCCCCAGGGATCGGAGATTTACGTCGGGCAGGTCGTCACCAGGACGAACGCCGTAGAACAGGGCGTGGCGGGATACGCGAAAGACGTGAAGGCAGCGGCGAATAATTTCCGCGTCACCGACAACCCGGTGGTCATGAAAGGCACGCGCGCCGTCGGCAATGCCCGAACGGATATCATGCTGGCCCAGGCCGACGCAGTTAAGCTCCGGAACCTGAGCGGCAAAGGAGATTTCCTCCAGAACTGCCGGGTCATCATTGTGTATTAGACGGAATAATGTGGCGTAGGGAAGAGTGACATTGCTTTGCATAACACTATTGTTCAGG
>DMKB01000181.1 GCA_003454665.1 Nitrospiraceae bacterium
GTGTGAAAGTCCAAATGACAAAGCCCACGGGTTAAAAGAATGTCAAAGTTCAAAATCCAAATGCCAAATAAATGTCAAATGACAAAATGCAAAGGTCTCAATCTTGCTGCTAATTGGTTTTTTGACATTCACTTGAACTTTGAGCTTTGAACTTTGGAATTAGCCACTACCTCTGCGTCCCGAGTGGCCGCTTCTGTCTCTAGGCCATCGGTGGTTAAACTTTGACAATACGGCAGTCAATTATGGGGAGACGCGTATGAGTGATGTTCTCGAATGCGGGAGAGAACGGGCCGGAGGAGCCAAAGCCATACCCGTAGAAAAAGCGGCAGGAATGGTCCTGGCCCACGATGTTACGGAGATACGCTCGGGAGAATTCAAAGGGAGCGCCTTCAGGAAGGGCCACGTCGTGCGCGAGGAAGACATCGACCATTTCCGGCGTCTGGGCAAGGAGAGCCTCTTTGTCCTCTCCCTCGGCCCTGATGAGGCTCATGAAGATGAGGCTGCCCTGGCTCTCGCCGATGCACTCAGGGGTCCGGGGGTGACAATCGAGGGAGAGCCCCGGGAGGGAAAGATAAACCTTATAGCAGAGCATGCAGGGCTGTTGAAGATAAACGAAAAGGCTCTTCTGGCGATGAATATGCTCGGGCAGGTGATGTGCGCCACGCGCCATACCAATACCCTGGTAAAGAAAGGGCGCATCGTCGCAGGCACGAGGGCGATCCCCCTCGTGATAAAATGGAGTATCGTCGATGAAGCCGCGGAGATCGGTGGGCGAGCTAAGCGAGAAGGGTCGCCCATGGTCGAGGTGAAGAAGCTGAGGAAACCGCGAGTAGGCGTGGTGATCACGGGAAATGAGGTCTACCACGGCAGAATTCAGGACGCCTTTGCTCCTGTGATCGCGAAAAAGATAAAGGCTATTAACGGCGAGATCGTCGGTCTTCACTACGCGCCGGATGATGAGGCGATGATCGAGGAGCGGCTCCATGAACTGCTGCATGCAGGAGCTGATCTGCTCATTACCACCGGCGGCATGTCCGTCGACCCGGACGATGTAACGCGTTTTGCAATACGGAACATCGGCGCTCGCGACATCGTCTACGGATCGGCAGTCCTGCCGGGAGCGATGTTTCTGGTAGCGTACCTTCGAAATGCGGAATGCGGAATTCGGAATTCGGAATGTACGTCAACACACTCCGCACTCCACACTCTACACTCCGAAATTCCCATCCTCGGCATTCCCGCCTGCGGCATGTATCACGCGATCACGATCTTCGACCTGATCCTGCCCCGGGTGCTTGCCGGTGAAACGATCGGGAGGAGGGAACTCGCCGAACTGGGTCACGGCGGGCTCTGTCTGAACTGCAGGAAGTGCCGGTATCCGGTTTGTCCCTTCGGGAAGTGAGAAACGTTTCTCGCAACGCTCGCAAAGGGCGCAACGGAAATACTTGGACGCAGATATCATTACAGAAGGGGCAAAAGAGTCAAGGGGCCAAGGGTTCAAGTACACCCTCTTTCAAGTCTTCTCATATCCCATCCAGAACCCCTGTCATCCGATGGAGTTCTTTCCAACGCCGATAGCGATGCTCCACCACTGTATTTTTTGCCGGCTTGTAGGTTTCGCCGCCTGACACCAGTTGTTTGATGTCAGAGGGTTTCCATGTTCCCTGCTGCATGCCGGCAAGGAGCGCCGCGCCCATGGCCGAGACTTCCTTCTCCGGGCTTACCGTGATGCTCTACGACTAGCCAACGACGGGGGTCGACCCGCTCACCGCAGAAACTATCTGCAGTCTCATCAATGACCTGTCATCAGGTGACCTGCAGGATGAGGCGTTGCTTGTATCAGGAAAGACAATCGAGGGGGGGCTCATCGAAGAGGTATGGAAAAAGCGAAGTAGATGCCGGGGTAGAAAGAGTTTTCATTGCGTATTGCTGCGTATTTGGTATAATTCTAATATACGCACCTTGACTCGCAATGTATTTTCATGCTTCTGTGAGGACTCACGATAAAAAACACTTTTCTCCAACCATAGTATGAGGCACGTGGCCGTTGCTGGAGGAACGGACAATGAATAAGGTCTTCATGGGCTTCGGGATTATCGTCATCCTAGTTCTCACATCCCCGGTGTTGAGTAAGATCGGCGGGGGTGATATTATTTTTAAGCCAAAAAAAGCGGCACAGGTAACCTACAGCCATGATTTCCATGTCGGAAAACTGGGCCTGAAATGCGCGAACTGTCATTACCGTCTCTATACCACCGCGGAAGGTCACAACACGGCGACGATGGCCGATATGGAGAAGGGGGAGTCCTGCGGCGCATGTCATAATGGGAAAAAGGCGTTTGATGTGAAGAGTAACTGTAACCGCTGCCATAAGAAGCAATGACACTGAGAATTGCCGTTTAAGGGAACAATGAACGGATCGGTATCCGGAAAGCAGAAAGAACGGCTGCCGGAACTGCCCAGTGCGATACAGGACCAATCGCCGCTTGGCGCCGAGGGTTACCCGTGAAACGATCTTCGGAAAAACAGGTGAGATTAATCGTCCTTACCGGCCTGCTTGTATTCATGCCGGTTGTGGCATTGCTGTCGCTTACGGTGGCATCTCAGGAAACACGGAAAAGCGCCCGCAGCAGTGAGGGCAACACGGTCTATTTCGGCGTTGTACCTCGCGACAATCCACGAATTGCCTATGAAAAATATCAGCCGCTGATAGATTATCTCTCGGAAAACACGCCCTACACATTTGAACTTGTCCTGAAAAAATCGTACGAAGAGACCGTTACTTCCCTGGGTCGTGGTGACATGGATATAGCTCTCCTCGGCCCGTTAACCTATCTGCATGCCCGCAAAGAATTCGGCGCAGTCACTATTTTGAAGAGTATTACGGAACGAGGAGACCCGTTTTATCGGAGTGTGATTGTGACGAAAAAGAATCATCCCGTCGGGCAATTATCGAACCTGAAAGGCAAGAACTTTGCGTTTGCCTCATTACAATCGACGTCAGGAAATCTGATTCCACGGTATCTGCTTGCGGAAGCGGGCATCCATTTGAGAGAATTGAAGAGCTATAAGAATTTTGCCTACCACGATTCGGTCGTAAAATGGGTGTTAAAAGGTAAATTTGACGCCGGCGCGGTCAGGGAGTCAGTGGCAGCAAAATACCTCCCCCTCGGATTAAAGATCATAGCAACATCGGGACCAATACCGACAGGCCCCGTTGTTGTCGGACCGAAGGCGGCCCATTCGATTGTCGAAACAACCAAGCACGCCCTTCTCAATGTGAACAAAACAGAAGCAGGGAAAAAGATCCTGGAGAAAATTGACCCCGAGCTCAGAGGAGGATTTATCGAGGCTGCCGATTCAGACTACCGTCATATCAGGAAGCTTATTAACGATGTTCCAAAGACCTGTGGCGTCGGGTGCCATCCAAAAATAACATTATGAAGATACCTTTTTTTTGGGACCTCTCCCTTCAAAGGAAATTCATCCTTGTTACCTCGATTGCCGTACTGGTGTTGTTGGTCATCATAGGGTTTATCATTACCAGAAGGGAGAGCAGTCTCCTGTATCGCGATATAGAGAGGCAGGGAAGGCTTCTTGCAGAAACCCTCGCCATCCCAGTGATGAACGACCTTTTGTATGAACGGCTTGGTTTCGTTGAAGAGGGAGGATTGATTGACAATTACGTCACAGAGATATTCAATAAAAAGGATATTGATCTGATCTATCTTGCCGTGCTTGATGAAACGGGAAGGGTGATTGCCCATAATGATTTTAACGAATATGGGAAGCTTTATGAGGATCCCATAACGGCCAAGGCTCTTTCTTCTGATGCTACAGTTGTGCAGAAATTTTACGACGACACGATCGGTCAGCAAGCCCTTGACTTCGCCGCACCACTTTCGATCGGGAAAAAGAGATGGGGAACACTAAAATTTGCCGTGTCCCTTGAGAGGCTGGACGAAGAAATACGGGCTACTATTCTCAGTGTCATTGTCGTCACCCTCATACTTCTTATCGGGTTTTTTGGTGTCATTGTGCTCTTGATCAGGCGATTAATCAGTCCCATAACGGACCTTGCGCGGACGATGGAGAAGGCGGGCGGAGATACGCTGGATGTTGAGGTCAAGATAACGGGGGGCGATGAGATTGCTCTCCTCGGCAAAAGCTTTAACAAAATGATAGAGCGGATACGAAAATCAAGTCTTCGTTTAAAGCAGACCCATAATGAACTCCTCCAGTTTGTCAGTACGATAGAGAAAACCGGCGGCGATATGCTCGACGTCAAGGTTGATATAGAAGGCTGCGATGAGATAACACTTCTCTGCGATAGCTTTAACCGGATGATAGACCGCATACGAGAGGCAAATCGCGAACTGAAGCATACCCATGAGAAACTCCTGCAGTCTCAAAAGCTCGCCTCCATCGGAATTCTTGCCTCCGGTGTCGCCCATGAGATTAACAATCCCCTCGGGGGCATGCTCAATTGCGTTCAGATGCTCGAACGGCGGGGTGA
>DMKB01000135.1 GCA_003454665.1 Nitrospiraceae bacterium
GCAATATGCCGCCACTGCCGTCGCCGCGCATAGAATTCTGTTTCGAAGCGGTCGAGACGCCGCTGCGCCGTCATTACGATCCGGCACAACCGCAGCCAGAACACGCTTGTCGACAAATAGCCGCTCCCTCGGTGCGCCCAGTGGTTGCTTGTGCTCGGTGCGAAGCCGAGTGGCACGTTCTGCCCGATGTAGTTGTCAAGAAAACGCACGAGCTGCGGCCCGACAGGGAAAAAGTGCAGCATCTCGTACCAGTTGGTGAGGTGATAATAGATTCTGCCCCCGTGGATGCCCGTGAGATTGCCGATGATCGATGTTGCCTGTTCGAGCCCGGCGTCCGTCCAGCCAAACAGCCGGAGCGCGGATCGTATATAATAGGAATAAAACCGGTCGACAACGGACCATGCCAGAGGCGTCAGGGGATGGGGAAAGTTCTCCGCCATGTTCACGTTGGACCAGATGACATGGCTATCCCGGGCGAGCGCGGTGATGGGCCTTGCCTGAAGGAGGTAAAGCCCCGCGTCGTTGCAGCACCACTCGATATCCACGGGTTGCCCGAAGAGCTGTTCCGCCTGCCTGGTAAGAGTGCACAACTGTTCCAAGGCCCCGCGAAGCTGCGCGCTGATCTGCGCGGGGAAAACCGGGGAAGAGCGGCGGACCGGGATGCGTTCGGGCGTGACCCTTCCGGAGACCAGCTTTTCTCCGAGTCCTTCCACCCACTCAATCACCATGGCGTCCGTCGTTTTCTGCAGTGGGTCGAGGCTGAATAACACACCGGCATAACGGGAATCGATCTGGGTTTGAACAATCACGCCCATGTCTTTGGCGACGGCCGTGGCGTTTCTCCCGCTGTACGCGGCAACCGACGGGTTGAACAGGCTGGCCCAGCATCTTTTTATCATTTTGGGCACGTTGTCTTTGGATACGCGCAAGCATGTTTCGAACTGGCCGGCCATGGAAAAGTCCTGTCCATCCTCCGCGACCGAGGAGGACCGGACGGCATAGGTCCGCGCCGAAAGCCGGTCCAAGGCATGGTCGATCGCCTTTATCACCGCCGGGGGAAATTCACCGCTTCGTATCCTGTCCGCGATGTCTTCATGGTTGTTGTGCCGCGCGTCGAGCGCGATGCCGTTGTGCGTGCAGAATGCCTTCAAGGCCTCGTCGGTCACGACATGCGCTTCGGGTACCGGAAATCCAGCGAGAGCCATTTCCGCCAGTCGTGATGCCTTCCATCCGGTGCGCTTGCTTGACACGCACTGCACTGATTGTAAGGGGATGATATACGGTGACCGGTGTGCAGTCGCCGATGGATATTGCTCCCTGGCTTTACTTTTTGTTTGGTCCTTCATGAGAGTTTCCGCCGCTATGATAAGGAATGTTCTGCGCCCTCGACATAGCGCGCCGTGTTAAGACAGACCCGTTCAATGAAATCGAACTTGAGCAGATTATGGCCAAGCAGATAGAGATTGAGCCGGACGACTGCGAAGTACACGGCATTGAGATACAGGATCTCCATGAAGAATTCGCGGGAGAAGCGCCTGCCGGTCCTGGCTTCAAGCTGCTGCCGGTAATAGTCCGCATAGCGTTCGTATTCGGACACCGGCGCGTCCGGCCTCAGAACAAAGGCCAGAAACTCTATCAAATCACGCTGGGGATTCTGAAAAAAGGCGAGCTCCCAGTCGTACAAAACGAGCCGGGGAGATTCCGCCTCGCCGCGCAGACATAAATTCCGCGGGTTGAAATCATTGTGCGTCAAGGTCATGGGAAATTCCTTCATCCTTTTTATGTGTCTCTCGAGATCCTGCAGGAATTGCCGGTAAAACTTATGCGCACGGTTTGGGAACAGCGCCGGGAATCGTGTGCAATTAAAAGAGGTAAGTTCGGACAACAACGGTAATGCGCCGCGCAGGTCTTCCTCATTCAACATGTTTATTTTCATGGACTTCGGCAGCGATTCATATCGCTCAAGGTAAACGGCGTGGATTGCGGCCATTTCCGAAAGCACCGATTCGATACTGCCGCGGTCCCAGCGCGACGGATCGTTCAACGAAGAAGAATCAATATACCGGGAAAGGTCTTCCATAAGAATCGCATAGATCTCCCGGTCGTGGTCGCACTTCGTCCCGTAGATCTTCGGGCAATAACGCAGTATATCCTTCGACGCTTGCGCGTAAAATTCGATTTCACGTATGGGACTGTCGTCGAGACCAAAAACATGGGATTGCGATTCGTACAAGCCGGGCAGGGTATCTTCACCGGTCAGCCTGGCAACCTTTGCCCCGATATCGATGATTTTCTTCTCCGGTGGTTTTATTTTGAGAACGGTCGACAGGTTTTTGAGTTTTTCGTTTGTTCTGACCTTGAGCCGATACCGATGCAGGCCGTACAGACCGGAATCCGTCTCCTCGGTCAACCGCGAGATTATCGCGGAATCGTTGTCGATGACACCCTTCTCGACATGTTCCACCGAGCTTCCTTGCCCGGATAGCATGGCTGTAAAGAAGTCCGCGTTGACTTCCGAGCGCGATAACTTCCTCGACGGCCTGTTTCTCCCAAGCCGTTCATGGGCGCTCACGAATTCATTGGACAGGATGGCGGCACCGGTGGACAGGTCCAGGGAAAGGCAGGCGGCGGCGATTATTTCGGCAAAGCGGAATAACTTGCCATTGCCGTAGCAACCCATGAGCTCGAGACAATCCCGTTGGGTAGGCAGCTTGGTCCCGCCCCCCACCGTGCCGATGACCAGAGACGGAAGACTGGCCGAACAATGAAGCCCGTCCCCCTCTTGGTGAACCTTGAACGTTCCTAGGGCGGATTCATGCACGCATGCGATATCCTGGCCGGTCGCGGTGAACACGCCTGCTATAATATTGGCAAAGTTGATATTTGAGCCCATCATGCCGATCTGCCTGGCGCCCGCCTCTGCTGCCCCCCAGGCGCGGACGAAATCAGCTGCCGTGATCCGCAGCAGCCGTCTCAGGAGTTTGTCCGGCACGTAACAGGATGCAACGACGCTCACCCCTCGTCCTTGCATTAAACTGTGATAATTGACCTTCTTGTCGCCGGACATATTTCCTTCAATCATATAGGAACGGTACCTGACGGAGGGGTCTTTCTTGATCTGATCCACTATCCATTCGCACGCCGCCCATGTGCACGCGGTGGTCATGTTCTGACCGGCCGCATCCCCGGTGGAGTAATAAAAACGCAGGTGCAGCGAATCGCCCAGGATGAAAGGAAGAATTTTCTTGAGCCTGGCGACAGAGGAAACGCTCTCCGCCTCTCGCTTTATGTCTGAAAAATGCTTCGATATCCAACGCTCGAGATTGACCGCGCCGTCCAGCGCCGTGCAGAAGAATACCGGTGCCCGGATCATCTGCTGGTGGGTCACATGAACCTCGATTCCGCCGGCCATACTGCATGCCATTGCCCCGCGAGTGAGGGAACTCACCAAGGCGCCTTCGGTCGTGGCAATTGGAACCGGCACATACCCGTTGGCATGGCTTCCTTTTACGAGCACGGGGCCGGCGATGCCGATAGGGACTTGCACGGACCCGATATAATTCTCTATGTTTCCGGCGAGTGTTTCAGGCCGAAAGATGGTTTGGGTAATATTTTCTAGCTTTGCACCTGATACTGTTCGCGCCCACTGTACCCGTTTCTGTATCGCGTCATCGGAATAATGAACCTTTCTCGAAAACCGCGGTATCTTGCCGGACCGGCGGCCGCGGGGTTTTTCAGGCCTGGATCCGCCTGCGAGTAAGCGGAGCAAACCATTAAGTCGCTCTTTGACCTGTTGATCTGGCGCATACACGTCCAGACGGATGACATCGGAGTCCCTGTTGGACTGCAAGACTCTCATGCCCTCCACGACGTGTTGCTGCCCGTTGTCGCCAAAGCACAGCTTTGCAATCCGCTTTTCCGGTCGTAAATCAAGATGGTCTTCTGTCACGATTTGAAGGCCGTCGTGCCAGACATTGGAAATGAAACCGGAATACAATTTGTCTTCGACCACGAGCGTTGCGATGGTTTCTCTACCCTCATGCAGAAACTTGCGAGATCTCATATAATTCCCCTTTAAAGAAACCGCGACATTGATAACATCTGGGTTTGCCCGGCGGTCATCCTGCCATTTGCGCCTTGCACTTCCATCAAGACCTCTAACGGAACCAGGCTTGCCGCAGAGGTATTGATATTTATTATGTTTATCCGCTCATCTTGTTCTACTGCTTTTTATTCTGATTCCTTGAGCATCCCTGGAGATGCGCCTCGCCGCCGATTGTCCGTTGGCTCAGGGCTTCAGGACAGGAATTGCCCCCCGACGTGCGGTCGGCTCAAGCACATCCTTGGACTGGTTCTTGCTCCTTG
>DMKB01000039.1:0-8300 GCA_003454665.1 Nitrospiraceae bacterium
CCACTTTAGCCCCGCAATTCGTCAATATTCTGCCTGGATGTACCACACCGGTGACGGAAAGTCCGTATTTTGGTTCCAGATCGTCTACCGAATGGCCACCGGCCATGGAGGCACCTGCCTCGGTCACCTTGTCACTGCCGCCCCGCAGTATGTCCTGCAGATATCCAATATCGAGCTTCTTTGAGGGAAACATCACCAGATTCAGGGCGGTAAGGGGCCTGCCTCCCATGGCATACACATCGGACAGAGAGTTCGCGGCCGCTATCTGGCCGAACCAGTAGGGGTCGTCAACGGGCGGCGTGATGAAATCAACGGTGCTGATGATCGCAACGTCATCGGAAAGACGGTATACGGCTGCGTCGTCAGCAGTCTCATAACCCACGAGGAGGTTCGGGTCTTGCGGAGGCCGCAACGTGCACATCGCGTCCGACAGGTCCGTCGGACCGAGCTTTGCCGCTCAACCGCAGGTACGGGAAAGCCCGGTTAAGGTCCTTTTTTTGAAGACTGACATGCATCCTCCCGGAGAGTTGGCTGTCTGGGTCCGGCGAAGCACTATTCCGCTGCCATGGTTTTCTGTCAGACATCACTAGGGTGTGCACGCCTCCCGTGCACCCGGCCCGTACCGTAACAGAGGACCGCCGCTAAGTCAAATAGATAATATCAATGAACGGCAGGGAAATGCATTTGCGCTGTTGTATCCGACGGCATGGCCATAGAATGCCGCGGTAGCGGCAAAGAGGTCACCCATCAATCGAGAGCAACGACGAAGCTTCCCGGATACCCGCTATTCTCGAAACGCTCGGCGGCAGTTTCAGCCTTGGTGAGTGATCTATACTTGCCGGCAAACACCCGGTAGAAGATCTCGCCGTTGACACGCGTTCGCCGAATATCGACATAGCGGTGGTACTTTCTCATGGAGAATGACAAACGGCGCGCATTATCATGAACGGCGAATGCGCCAACCTGAACGGTGAAGCTGCCGGAATCATAGCTTACCGGCTTCCGGTAGCGGGCTCCGCCGCTCGTATTTCGCTCACGGTATCCAAGCGCCCTGATCCGAACCGGCGCGGTGCCGGTCCGGTCAATGCCGATTTTCCGTGCAGCTGCGTAGGAAAGGTCGATAATCCGCCCCCTGACGAAGGGCCCGCGGTCATTGACACGAACAACGATCTTGCGTCCGTTTGACTTGTTGGTGACCTCGACAAAGACGTTCATGGGGAGGGTCTTGTGCGCGGCA
Organism: Nitrospiraceae bacterium; assembly: GCA_003454665.1. Lineage (GTDB taxonomy): Bacteria > Nitrospirota > UBA9217 > UBA9217 > UBA9217 > UBA9217. Next base: position 1,238 of record DMKB01000039.1, read on the forward strand.
GTAATGGCGTGCATATTGTAGGTCTCGCCATTGCTCGTCGCCTTGCCGTGAAAGTCCTTGCCGTACCAACTTGCCAAGCCGGACTGGGCGAATCCGTCGGAGCGCAAGAGGGGCGTGTAGCGCCTGCCCATTACCGTATAGGATTTCTGGGTCCCCCTGCGTTTATCTGTGACGAGTTCCCCGCTGTTCCCTGCACGGTAACCGCTGCAGGCGGCAAGGACAATCAGGGAGGAAATCAGGAGAGACCAAAAAAGGTTCATATTCATCCAGTGCATTTCACCACGTCTTGAATTATCAAAAATAGCTCCGTGACGGAGAAGCTATGCATTATTATACACAATTTATCATGAAAAATATATTTCTGAACAGGCGCCGACGAGCATCACCATGTCGGTTTCCCTGGAGGCCGGTCTCGCAGGAATAGTTGTATATACAGGAAAAGATAGCCGGCCAGTGGCTGAGGACCGACCGGAGCGCATGGCCACGTGCGCATACAGAAGAGCATCGAGATGGAATCTGCCAAGCCGATCAAAAAAACTATGAAGGATACTATTTTGATACGGGAGGGAGCGTAATAATGCTATAATATACAAAGTGGTTCGGCATACGGCAATCCCGAGTGATGAATGCTGGTCATGAAACAGGGAAGCATTATTGCATATTCAGACCTGTGCGCAAAAGAGACGGTAACACTGCAGCGGGGCATGAATTTACGGCTCAGAGGGGGGTACAGCCTGATTCTGGTTGACACCGGCATCGGGGCCCCGTACCGCGAGCGCATTGAGGAAGACGGGAAGGTCCTGGTATACGGGGGCCATGATATACCCCAGCGGAAAGGCGGCAAAAACCCGAAAGCGGCGGACCAGCTCGGCTGTAATGCTGATGGGAGTCTGACCAGGAACGGCATGTTCTTCGAGGCCGCAGAGAAGTACGCACGGGGAAAGAGCCTGCCGGAGCCCGTAAGGGTCTTTGATGAAATCACCGGCGGTATCTGGGCCTCCAACGGCTTGTTTACGTTATGCGCTGCCTGGCGCGAGGCGGACCGGCATCGCAGGGTCTTCAAATTCAAGCTCTGCGCTGCTGATTATCATGATGGCGGGGCGAAGGCGCGGAACGTTCTGATCCCGACGGCAGTCAAGAAAAAGGTATGGACGCGGGATGAGGGCAGGTGTGTCAAGTGCGGCGCCGGCACGGACCTGCATTTCAAGTTGATCGCCCCCCGGAACACGCATCCCGGGTCGGCTTTTGTCGTGAAGAATATTCACCTTTTGTGCGGGCAGCATGGCTAGTTGTCCTGCATGGCGGAAGGGTGGCTGGTGCCTTCGATCATTTCTCATTCCGTGGTTGCCGTAGCTGCGGGGACCGTCTGTGCAGACGGGACCATGCCTGTTCGGTTCTGGCTTTTGTCCATCATCTGTGCCGTACTTCCCGATGCCGATGTGCTGGGGTTTCGTTTTGGCATCAACTACGGAGATTTTTTTGGACATCGAGGATTCTTTCATTCACTGTTTTTTGCGGTACTCGTCGGGGTTCTCGCGGCCGGCATGTTCTTTCGATCGCCGACAACCCGCCCCTGGAGATGGTGGCTGGTCGCCCTCTATTTCTCGTTGCTCACGGCCTCCCATGGCATACTGGACGCTTTTACGAGCGGCGGACTCGGCATTGCACTCCTATCGCCCTTCGATGCAACGAGATACTTCTTTCCCTGGACGCCGATACGCGTATCTCCCCTCGGGATTCGCGCATTCATGAGTCCATGGGGAATGCAGGTCATTATGAACGAACTTCTCTGGATATGGCTGCCGGCGGTCAGCGCGGCCGTTCTGGTGAAGGCGTCTCTTGTTCTGGCGAAAATGGGGAGCCCGGAGGAACACTGACGGTCTCTGTTGGACAGACAGATCACGGCGATGATGGGAAAGGGAGATTATCATGGGTCTATTTGCGAAATTCTTCGGCAGCGATGAGAAAAAGATGGTCGAGCGGGAGCAGGCAAATTTTCATATTATTGTCGACCGGCTGAGGAAACTGATACAGCAGGGGGTCATCACGGAACGGGACCTTACCTACGACTCCGTCGAGTACAACAAAAAGCCCATGCCGAAGGTAATCGCAACAATAGACCAGCTCTTCCGCCAGGGCCACATGAAGGGGGTAGAAGATTCTATCGCAGGATTCTGCTATCTCGTTGGCATGGGAATGGGCGTAAAAGATTTTCTGAAAGACGATAAAAAAAGGAACTAGGACAACAGCGCATGGCGTTCAAGGAGTATCTCGAATTCGGGACATCGGCATTATTGCTGGTGATAGCGTTCACGACCGCATATATCGCATACCAGATGTACCGGGCGAATAGTCTGCGGGTAAAACATGATATTTATGAAAAGCGGCTGGCCGTATACCGGGAAGTCATGGGATTGCTGAACGTCATAGCAAGCGGCGCCGACATTACGAGAGAAGCGCTGCTGGACTATCGCGCGAAAACGCATGAAGGAACCTTCCTGTTCGAACAGCGCGTTGCAGACTATCTGAACGAAATCTATGTGCGGGGAATAAAGCTTTGGAATACGAATGCGCGGCTGCGTGGGCAGAAGCTGCCGGTTGGCGAGGAGCGGGACCACGTGGCTGCTGAGAATGCAGCGCAGCTGATATGGCTGGCCGATCAACTACCGATGGCCAAAAAACGGTTCACGAAATATCTCAATATAAAAAATATGGCGTGATGCAGTCCCGACGGCGCTGAACCTCCTGCTATTTCAGATAGGCCGCAAAATAACTCCGTATTTCTGCAAGGGTCTCTTCGGCGGCGAGCGGAATCATGGAGGCGAAGCAGTCCAGGTTAACGAGGGCATTGACGTTTGCATCATTTTTTGCCGCGTCGCGGAGGCGCTGGGCAAAACCCTGATTTACCTTGCCGACTTCGCTGTATATATGCCTCAACCCCTCCAGGTCCCATGTCGCGGCTTTTCCCTCCTGATGAAGGAAATATTGCGCAACAAAGTACATCGATACCATTCGGAAAATCGTTTCCATGAGCGTTGCAAAGGGCAGGTGGAACCGTACCATCGGCTTCAGGGGCTCCATGACGGGGCACCCGCTCGTGGTCATGAAAATACCGAGCAGGGGGCTCAGTCCCTGCTGGATTGTCGTTTCTTTGGAATAGGTGCGCTCCTCCGTCACCACGGCAACACTCACATTGGCATAGGACACAAAATCCTTGAATTCCCGCACAATGCCGGAAAAATTCAGTGCAATCGGGCAATAGGCGACCGTTTGCTCATCGAGGGGGCAGTTTGAGCATTTACTGTGGTTCAGCAGAGCCCAGGGAGGAGGGTCGGACGGATTTTCAGAATGAAGGGCGAGCGACTGGCTGTCGAGGCGAATATCGAATACTTTGCTCACACCGTCTTTAAAGCTGTACCGATACTGGAACGTTATGGAGGCCGGCATCATATCTCCTTGAGTGCTTTATTCACTCGAATCGTACGGTCTCATGCCAGTCAAATCGAAGCGCTTCAGCCCTGTATTCCGTCCTGGTGGGGATGCCGCGATCAATACCCGTTGTTTCCGGTCACCGGTCAACTGATCGTTCGCAGTGTCTTTCTCCGCCGATGACAAAGGCCCTGTCTCTGGACAGACTATTTTGACAGCTCCTTGAGCGTCTCCTCTGCTTCTCCCAGGTGTCTGCCGAACCCGGCCCAGTCCCCGTTCCTGAGCGCCCGTTGTGCCTTCTGGAGGCTCTCCAGAGCTTTTTTGCCGATCCCGCTCTGAGAAAGGTTTTGAATGATTTTTTTGCTACCCTCGCTTAAGGGTACCCCGGGCAGGGTTCCCTTGAAGAGCCGCTGGATTGCCGCCTCCAACGTTTCCTCCATAACAACATTATCACCGAAGGCCACAATGACACGACGCAGTTCCGGAAGGCCCCCGCGGTCCGTAGCCACGAGAAACAGCGGCTGCACGTAGAGCAACGAGTTCTCGATAGGAATGATAAGAAGACTACCCCGTATCACGTCGGAACCCCGTTGTCCCCAGAGGGTGAGCTGCTGTGATATGTAAGCATCCTGGTCAATGCGCGCGTCAATCAATCGCGGTCCATAGACCAGGCGGTCGCGCGGGAAGGTGTATACGATGACCTTGCCGTAATTATCACCATCGCACCGTGCCGCCATCCACGCGGCAAGATTGTCCCGCTCCGCAGGAGTGAAGGGAAGAAGAAGAATAAATTCTTCTTGCTTGCCCTTCGGCAGTTTCATGATGAGGTAGTAGGGGTCCATTTTTCTGTCCTTATAGGACGGTATCTGCCAGAGATCTTCCTTGTTATAAAAAACTTTTGGATCGGTCATGTGAAAGGTTGAGAACATCCGCGCCTGAACACTGAGCAGGCTGCGCGGATAGCGGATGTGCCGTCTGAGGTCTTCGGGCATGGCCGACAGGGGTTTGAAGAGGTCAGGAAAAATTGCGCTATAGGTTCTGGCGATGATATCCTCGGCATCAACGACGTAGAAAGACACTGCCCCGCTGTATGCGTCGACAACCACTTTTATCGGGTTTCTCATGTAGTTGACGCCGCGCTGGACGGGTTTGGAATAGGGGACGCGATCCGTATAGGAATAGGCGTCGATAATCCAGGAGAGCCTGCCGTCGTCAGACACGACAAGATAGGGATCTGAATCGTAAATAAAAAACGGCGCGATGGTATTCACGCGTTCCATTACATTGCGATAGTAGAGAATCATGCTGTCCGAGGTAATGTCGCTCGAAAGGATAAGCTTGAAATTCCCAAAGTGTATGGCGTAGAGAAGCCGCTTGAAAAAGGAGGAGAGCCGCACGCCGCCGCTGCCCGCATACGTGGTATACACGTTTTCACCACTGGTGGGGTAGTCGAACTCCCTCACTTTTGTCTTGACGACGACATAGTTGTTCTGCTTCTCACCGTAATAGATTTCCGGCCGGGTTACCTGAAGACTGGTAGACGAAACCGGCGGAATGTCCTTCAGGATATATTCAGGCAGGCCCTGCTGAGTAATGCCGCTCACCGGACCCATCGCAAGCCCGATACCGTGGGTAAAGACAAGCCGCTCGTTGATCCAGTTTTTGCCGGGCAGGTCAGCGGAAGAGATTTCCCGGGGCGAGAGCATTACCTGTCGGTATGTGCCATCCACCACATAGCGGTCGTTGTCGACGTCAGTGAACCGGTAGTAGGTCCTGATCTGCTGGAGCTGGCTGTACGTTCTGAGCAGAGGCTCTTCATCCCAGAGCCGGATGTTCCTGATCGTTGATACGTTCTTTTTGATGTCACCGAAGGAGAGCGCGTCGCTCACCGGAAACGGCTCGGTCTGGATGTTTTCGAGGCCATAGGCATATCGCGTAAAGCGGATATGGTGCTCTATGTAGGGCTTCTCGAGGACAATCTCGTTCGGCGAGACCTTAAAACTCTGGAGCAGCGACGGATAGAGGACCAGGCCCAAAAAATAGGCCGCTCCGAGGGCGCCGAGGGTGATGAGCGGGACCAAGAACGACCTTCCCTGCACGGTTATGAAGAAAACGACGGACGCCGCGATGGAAAGAAAGGTGAGAACACCATACATAAAAATCCGGGCGTGTACGTCCGTGTACGAGGCGCCGAACAGGACGCCATGCTCGGTCGTAAGCAGGGCATACCGGTCCAGGAAAAAATTCAACGAGAGGGCAAGAAGAAAGAGAGAAATGAGAAAGGCAAGGTGCTTTTTTGCCCGCCCGTCAACGGTCACCAGGCCTTCAATCAGGGAGATGCCTCCCCGGAGGAAATAGTTCAACGCGGTGAGGAAAAAACTGACGAGGAGCAGTACCGTCAGAATCGCAGTGATGCGGTCGAGAAAGGGATAGACAAAAAGATAGAAGGAGACATCCCGGCCGAACAGCGGGTCTGCCAGGCCGGCAGGACTGCTGTTCAGAAAAAGGAGGAGTTCCTCCCAGTACTGCATGCCGGTGAAAAAAGCGATAATCGCTGCGAGGAGGGCAATAAGAAACGACGCGCCCTTGATGAGCCTGTCGGGATCAACGTGGTGGAGGGCGGGAGCGTTGTCCCAGAGAAGCTGCAAGTTGTTTCTCTGGAACTGTTGCCGGTTGGCAAAAAAAACATTCGCAAAGAAAACGAGGAACGTGACAGCGGCCAGGGCGAGGCCGGCCCAGATCTTTGTCAAAAGGGTCTTGGTGAACACCGCATCGTATCCCACCTCTTCGAAAAATCGCCAGTCTGCGTACAGGCCGATCAGTTCCCGGGAACTGAAGAGGACGAGGAAGAGCGCCGCGACAACGCCAAAAAACATGATATTCTGCTTTGATAGGTTGTTCATGGGCCTATTATATCAGATATTTCCTGTCATTTCACCAGCGAAATTGAGGACACAATCGCCACGGCGCATTGCCAGGAGTGCGTCAACACACCACTCGGGGGGTTGAAATCATGGGGCGTATCACGAATTCTCAGTAGTAAATCGCCATCGCTTTTGTTATAATAATACTCGATTTTCCCTGGGAGACCGGGTGGCGCCAGAGAGCAGATAACGCGCTTACAGCGAAGGGTCGGAAGGAGTATGGCATGACGCAGGCAAAAAATGGAGACAACGTACAAGTGCATTATACCGGCACGCTGGAGGACGGCACGGTATTCGACACGTCGAGAAGCCGCAGTCCCCTTCAATTCACCCTTGGTGAAGGCCGGCTCATACCGGGTTTAGAGGAGGCCGTTATCGGCATGAATAGGGGCGACGCAAAAACGGTCACCATTCCGCCGGATAAGGCATACGGCCAGCAGCGCGATGAACTGATCGTGAGCATGGATCGCACGCAGCTTCCGGGGGACGTCCAGCCTGTCGTCGGCCAGCGCCTCGAGATTACCCAGGCGAATGATCAGAACGTTCTCGTTACGGTGACGGATGTCACTGAATCGAGTATCATCCTGGATGCCAATCATCCCCTCGCCGGGAAAGCACTGATCTTTGAGCTTGAGCTGATGGAGATCGGGTAACGCTTCCCCCCACTGAAATAATTTAATGGGACGCGGATAGCCTAGAATCAGAAGCGG
>DMKB01000039.1:8387-8637 GCA_003454665.1 Nitrospiraceae bacterium
TAGGCGACGCGGAAAAAGCGGATTTTCGAAAGCAATGCAAAGAATATTCGCTTATATTAAATTCTCAATGGCAGGGATCACGATACACTAACCGGATGAGACCTGCATGCTGCCTGAGAAGGCAGGTCGGCATGACGAAGGGCGCCACACCATGAAACGGTGTGTTGAAACAACCGCGAACCCATGAAGTTACGCTTTACCAGAGGAAATGGTCCCGTAGACGACGTGATCGACCGGTTGATGGAGGAGG
>DMKB01000354.1:0-1112 GCA_003454665.1 Nitrospiraceae bacterium
TCCGGTGTCGCGCATTGCCGTTTAATTTTGCAATTTGCACTTTACATTTTGCATTTTTCAATTGCAGGTCTCCTGTCTCTTGCCTTCTCTGCGCCCTCCGCGTCTCTGCGAGAGAAAAAACCTTTTGTTTTGGACGGCCTTTAACCAGGAAAAATCCGTTCTGCTTCCTCCCTGCGGAATGTCTCAGAGGCCGCTTCAATTGTCTTCACGACCGTGCCCGCAGCTTCCTCCTCCAGGTGAGACACCACAGCCTTATACACCGCCTTCTCCGCCTGGTTCAGCCGGTTCATAACGAGCAGGTAGTTTGTCCGCGCCCGGTAGGCAGACCGCACCAGAGCGTCAAAATCCTCACCATCCGACCGCAGGAGGTTCGCAAAGTGTTCAACGAGCAGGGTCAACACCTCAGCCTGGAATCCCCGGGCATCCTCCGGCACGTCTGACAGCACGGCCAGCCTTGCGATATCCGGTTTCGCGCCGCTCGTGACCAGCGTGGCCGTTTCGTCGAGAACGCGCCGTCTGCTCATGAGGTAGTGCTCGATAAATTTCGTACGCCCTTCCGAGTACCGCTGAAGCTGATAAAAATAGAACACAAAAATGATCGGAATGAGTATCATCCATACGCTGAGCTTGGGTTTCTGGACCACTTGCCGGGCAAGGTGCGCGGCGAAGGCAATCTCGTGATTCAGTATCAGCTCTTTTTTTTCTCCTGCTGTTGTCATCGATTGTTTCCTTTCCTGTCCGGCTGTCCCGGCGCGGTAGTTGTCCGCATCGGGACCATCGTCGAATACCAGTATATGCCAAGCGTGCCCTTGAATCCAGCAGAAAAATAGGGCCATCGATGTTTCCTGCCCACCCGACTTACCAGGGAGACGGAGGTTTTCACCTCTGCAGCGGTCTGGCTCACTGTTTCCCCTCTAGCGGCTGCTGTAGATTATCTGCAAGTTGTAAATGCAAATTGACAATGAGGCGACTGGGTGCTATATAGAAAAGTATACGGTTCATGCATCAGGCTCGACGCACCTGTTCACGGCAATACAGCGATCCGCTCGCTGACAGGATTTAAGCGTTTTCCCGAAAAAGCCGACCCTTCCCCAGAAGGGCGCGGAAAGCAA
>DMKB01000354.1:1169-8950 GCA_003454665.1 Nitrospiraceae bacterium
CAATCAAGGGGGTAAGATCTATGAACGCATTAATTACGGTAGGACAGGTGCTGGGATCAAAGGGGTATGATTACTGGTCGATTGCCGCAGATTCGACGGCGTACGAGGCCCTGGAACTCATGGCGAACAAGAACGTCGGGGCATTGCTGGTCATGGAGGGCGAACACATCATCGGCATTTTTTCCGAACGGGATTACGCGCGGAAAGTGATCCTGAAGGGGAAAGCATCCAGGACGACAAGTGTCTTGGATATCATGAGCAGCCCCCCGATCTGTATTGAGCCGGGGAAATCCCTGAATGAATGCATGGTGGTAATGCGGAAAAATCACATACGCCATCTGCCTGTCATGGATCATGGACAGCTCCTCGGGATCGTGAGCATCAATGACATCATTGATGCGATGATAGCCGCGCAGGAAACCACGATCCGGGATCTCGAGGATTATATCACCGGCGACGCCTGCATTCCGAAGTCGGTCAGTAGATAGCCGTCTGAAACCGATCGCAACGGTGGCGATGCCCGCCGTACGTCGGCATGGGCACGCAGTGAAAGGCAGAAAACTTTAGACAGGATTAACAGGATAAAGGCCACGGGCAGGATGAAGTTCTTTTCTGATGCCGGATGCCAGATTCATGATGTATATATTCGGTATTGTTGTTTGTCTTTCGTCTGCTGTCTCACGTCTGTAATCTGTCTCCTGTCCATCGTTCGCTCCTTGACCTCTGTCGGAAATTCGGTATACTTGTTCCATCTATGCAAGCTGGTGCCACAGAAACGGCAACTACTCCATGGAGGACCTTTGCCTGGCTCGGTGTCTTCGCCGCGGCAATGGGCGTGCTCGAGGCGATCGTCGTCGTCTACCTGCGGGAGCTTTACTATCCGACGGGCTTCCGGTTCCCCCTGCAGCCGATCCCGCCGAAGATACTCCTTACCGAGATAGCTCGGGAGATCTGTACCATCGTCATGCTTGCGTCGGTGGCTGCGGCGGTCGCAAGAAACGCCTACCGCCGGCTCTCTTATTTTCTCTTTACCTTCGGCCTCTGGGACATCTTCTACTACGTCGCGCTGAAAGCATTCCTGAACTGGCCATCGTCTCTCCTTACCTGGGACATCCTGTTCCTCATACCAATCACCTGGGCAGGTCCGGTCCTCGCGCCGCTCATCGTCTCCATTACGATGATCGGCATGGGCATACTCATCGTACATCTGCAGTCCAGATACGGGGCCGTAAAAGCAGGGGCATTGGTCTGGGTTTTCCTCGGCCTTGGCTCAGGCATCATCGTTCTGACCTTTGTCTGGGACTATGCAAGGCTTATAGTGTTCGGTGGATTTCTCCCGTCAATACTGGGCCTCGCGGAGAGCCAGGCGTTCCAGAAAGCCGTGGCATTCTACGTTCCTGCAGGCTACAACTGGTTACTCTTTGCTTTCGGAGAGGGGCTGGTGATTTCCGGAATAATCCTTCTGTACAGGAGGAGCAAAGGGCGGCGTTCGGATTCAGCTTGGTGAGATCGGAATGGATGACTTCGCAGGGCGGCCTGATATATTAACACGCTTTTTCCGCAAACGTCTTCATTCGTTCTTTTGAGCTTACCACAACGTGCTTCCCTTCCATACCGATTAACCCTTCATTCTTTAGTTTGTGAAATGTCACTGTTATGGTCTCTCGGGTCGATGCGACCAGGTCGGCATAATCTTTGTGCGTCAGCTTCAAGTCCAGCTTATAGCCGTCCTTCTGCGGGACACCGAAGCTTTCGACAAGGTGCAGGAGCGTTTTTGCCAGGCGCTGCTCTACGGTACAAAATGTCAGGTCAACAAGCTTATTCTCCAGCCTTCTTTTTCTCTCCCCCAAGGTCTTCGTAATGGTTATCGAGAGACCGGGGATCATTTCAACCATCTTTTCAAAATCCTTAACCGGCAACGCGCATATGAGACCGTCATCAACGACAATGGCCGATTCATCCCGCTCGTGCTGATCTACAACCGCCATTTCTCCGAAAAGGGAGCCTTCTTTGATGATATCTAGTATGACCTCCTTGCCTTCAGGTGTGAATCTGGTGATTTTTACCGCCCCCTTTTTTAGCAGATAGAGCCTCTTATCGGAAGCCCCCTGCATGTAGAGAACGTCTCCCTTGCTTATCGTACTCATGCGGGAGTATTCATCGATAAGCAGCTTTTCCTTTTCCGGGAGAGTCCTGAGTGCTTCCAGGTTTTTGAGATACCAGAATTTTGTCGTCGCCTGTTCCATAAGCACGCTCCTCGATTTATTTGATCCATGACCACAAGGGAGCAAAAAAAGCATCACATTGAGCACTATGATGCAGCTCGACCTTCGCTGCTCGTTTCTTCAGCACTCAAAAATAAAGTGTATACTGTAACAGAGAACCTACCTTATCTTCTACTACCTTTTTATCAGCTTTCTTTTTTTTAATCAAGCGTAATCTGCATTACAGAATTTTTCCCCTTGCTCGTATAGTATTTAGTCGAATCCACAAGAGGGAGGTGAGATCCTGGGAATTCGCTGTTCCATACATCGCGAAGTATACGGCATGTTGCATTGCAATAAAATGCGAAAGGGGGATAGTATGATGGTATCGAAAAAATCAGTTTTAACACTGCTCGTTTTGGCAATTGCTGCGACGTTCGTCATGGTGGGTGTTGGATATGCAGCGCCGCCGGACAAGGTAAAGGGAGTTGCTGACCCGGGGTGGCATGGTATGTGTATCCTTGATGGACAGCCATCGGAGTATCTTGTCGATGAGTCCAAGGAGAAAAAGGGAAATGCGGTGCCGATATACATATTCACGGCTGAAGGATTCCCGAATGGCCCGGGCACGTACAACCCGCTCGGCTGCATCGTTCTCAATGACGGCACCCAGGTCTGCTACCTTCCGTACCGTTTGCAGAACAATGTGTTTGCCGGCAAAGGCGTGCTCTGGAGGATGTTCAAGGTTGAGGCAGTCGGCCTCTACGCCGACGTCCCAACAGCCGGGGGAACCGTAACGCTATACTCTTCCGGCAATCCACTTCATGAGACGACAAGAAATCTGTACACTGACCCGTTCCTGTCTGAAGCGGACCTTCAGAACTACCCCGGCATGAGGGTCACGGATCTCGGAAGCTCATTCAACTGCCCAATCGTGCCGAGTGACGGGCATCCGGTGATCAACCTGAACCCCATCCAATTCCCGACACCGTAACGCGACAAGCTGATAGCAGGTATGCAAAGCCCCGCCCTAAGCGGGGCTTTTTTATATCCAGTATGCACTGCGTTTATCTATACCTCTTGTACTCTGTGTTTTTGAGGAACCAAGTACTACTACACTCTATTTATTTCCCAGAGTCAATTCGCCCGCTCACCGATATACACCCTGTTTTCCACCCCCGTTCTCCACCTCGCCGGTCATATTTTGTACCATTCCGACTTGTTATACACCTGATAGATCCGGTGCGTTGCGCCGTCGCTCCCCTTGATGGTAAAATATCTCTTCCGCTCTCTGTCCCGGAGCCCTTCCTCGATCCGGTGTTCGAGGATTTCGACGATCTCGATCCGTTCGCCCTGCAGGACAAAAGCCACGGGCCGCTCCTCGCCGCGGTAGCCGGAATAGGTTATTATTTCGATTTTTTCGGGCATAGTAAAAAGATTTTAGCCGCAGATATCCAATCCCGCCAGGGCGGGATTAGGCGACGCGGATCAACGCGGAAAAGGCATTAACCTCTCGAAACCACAGATGGACACAAATGAACACAGGTTAGAAAAATTCCTCTCTCGCAAAGACGCAGAGGACGCAAAGAAAAAAAAGGACTTTAGACAGGATGAACAGGATGGGCCTAGATACATCATTGCTTGAGAACTGAAAACGACAGACGGTGACCTCATCTCTCTGCGGCCTCTACGTGCTTTGTGAGAACGTTGGTTTTTTGACATTCATTTGAACTTTATACTTTGACATTTGGCATTTTCAGACCTGCATCATGCATCCGGCACCTGATATCTGGCATCGTTTCCCCGTCGCCCTGTCGCCCCCCCTGTCTTTAAACCTGTCTCTTGATATCATACTCCATTATATGCGCTATGAACAGCAAAACCCGAGGCGGTGCCTCCTTGAGCAGCCTGAACCAGTATGAATAAGCCCCGAATTTCATTTGTCAAACCTCTCCTTTTACGATACAATTTAAAATGCGTCTTGACCTCTTTCTCAAAATAAGCCGCCTCGTGAAACGCAGGGCTGTGGCCAGGACCCTCTGCGACGCGGGGAAGGTCTTGGTGAACGGCCAAAGCGCCCGCCCTGCCAGGGCCGTGCGGCCGGGCGACAGGCTAACCCTCCAGTTCCCCTCGCGAAGCATCGAGTTGGAGGTGCTTGCGATACCGGCGGCAGCGCGCAAACCAGGTGCCGGGGAAGAACCGTACCGGATAACTCAGGAAAAGCAGATATCAGGGGAGTCCGATTTATGAGAGCGTCTGCATTAACGGGTATGAGAGGTATTCCAGGAGGCCGGCCGAAGATCCTTACGGGTGTCCCTGACGTTGGGAAGCCTTTTCTTTCTTTCGGACCTATTATCGCGGATTTCGCACATCGGGGAGTGCAGGCATGAACAATCAGATGACCCGCACCCATATCTTTGTTGCTGCCTTTTTCGTCGTTTTCTTTTTCCTTCTTTACGAGGCGATGCGCCTGCTAGCGCCCTTTTCTTCGGCGCTGCTCTGGGCGGGCGTCATTGCCCTTGCGACACACCCTCTCTACAGAAAAATCCGCCGCCTCCTGCGGGGACGGGAAAACGTTGCATCGATCATCATGACCCTGCTTACTTTCGTGCTTGTCATCGGCCCAACCGTCTTCCTGTTCGCTGCCCTCACCGCGCAGGTTCTCGACCTGTACCGTGAGGTTGCTCATTTCATCCAGTCCGGAAAGTGGGTCGAGCTGTGGGGCAAGCTTAAGGCATCGTTCCTCGGCGACGTGCTCGCCCACCCTTTTTTCGATGAGCTCGACATCAAGGGTCTCGTCACGAAGGGCCTGCGGGACATTTCGAGCGGCATGGCTACCCAGCTCGGCAGCGCTCTGAAAAACGCGCTGCTGGTTCTTATTAATTTTTTGATCATGCTTTTCTCGCTCTTTTTCTTCTACCGCGACGGAGAAGCTTTTTTCAACGCTGCGATCGAGATCCTGCCCTTCACGGATGAACAAAAGCTGTCCATTACGCGCAAGCTCAGCACCACCTTTTCTGCCGTTCTGAACGGGATTTTTCTGCTCGCGCTCCTCCAGGGCATCATAACCGGCATCGGATTCGCTCTCTTCGGCCTCCCGTTCTCCGTGTTCTGGGGTTTTCTTGCCTTCCTCCTGGCCCTCCTGCCCGTGGTGGGAGCGGCTGCCGTCTGGCTTCCGGGCGCGATTTACCTCTACCTGGGCGGCCATACGCTCAGCGCCATTCTGCTCGGGATCTGGGGCGTTCTGCTCGTCAGCGTCCCCGACAACCTGCTTAAACCGATCCTCATCGGAAAGCAGGCGCGGCTCCCCATTTTTTTCATGTTCATCGGGATCCTCGGCGGAATCAAGGTCTACGGCGTGTTAGGCATCCTCATCGGCCCGCTCGTCGTCACCCTGGTGACCGTCTTTATCAAGATATATCGTGTGGAGTATGCATCGAAGAAGCAGGAAGGGCCCGCGGAATCGGGAGCGCAGTCTTAAAATACGCAGTTGCAGAGGGGGGGAAGTACAAGCAATGGAAGATCTTGCAAAATCAGATACCTGGCGTGTGTTTCGCATTATGTCAGAACTCGTGGAAGGGTTCGAGGCGCTCAACGGGATCGGCCCGGCAGTGACCATTTTCGGGAGTTCCCGGCTCACACCGGACTCCCCCTTTTATGCCAGCTGCATGAAGGTCGCGGAAAATCTTGCCCGGAGCGGTTTCGCCGTGATCTCGGGAGGCGGCCCCGGCATCATGGAGGCGGCAAACAGGGGCGCTCAGAACGCAAACGGCATCTCCATAGGGCTCAATATCGAGCTGCCCCTGGAACAGGCGCCGAATTCGTACCAGGACATCAAGGTTGAGTTTCGCTATTTTTTCGTCCGCAAGCTCATGTTCGTCAAATATGCTATCGGGTATGTGATATTCCCCGGCGGGTTCGGCACCATGGATGAGCTGTTCGAGGCGCTCACCCTCATCCAGACGAAGAAGATCCGCGGCTTTCCCGTGATCCTCGTAGGCAAGGACTACTGGAAGGGCCTGTACGAGTGGATCACGCAGACCGTGCTCGGCAACGGAGCAATCGACGCAGAGGACCTTGACCTGTTTCACATCGTCGACGATCCCGACGATGTCTGTGAAATCATATCGCAGCGATATAAAAACCGCGTCACCAGCGTCCACGAGGACAGGAGGGAGCGGTCTAGGCGGGGGGTGTAGGAGGGGGGCTCTGGCCGTTCTTCAGCTTCCTTCGCTCTTTTCTCTGCTCTTTCCGCAGCTTCCTCCATTCTGCCATCGCCCGCAGGCGCTCGGCAGAGCGCATCTTCAGGAAGAAACGCTCGACCTTCTCGCGATAGATCATGGCAGCAAGGATAGCCCCGAGGCTGACTGCCACAATCGTGAAGAATGCTCCGTATTGCGCGTTCCGGAAAAACGTTCCGCCTGCCGTCAGGAGCGCGGTACCGAGGAGTCGTCCGGACGTCGAGACAAGCAGAAAATCCTTCTGCCTCATGTGGCCCAATCCGAGCAGGTAGCACAGTATGTCCTTGGGAAATCCGGGAATGAGGAACATGAGAAAAGCGAGGAACATGCCCTTGTGCTTCATCACGTAGTCGTACCGCTTGATGGTCTCGGGATTGACGATCATCTCCACGAGCGGCCGCCCAACGAGGCGCGACAGGTTGAAGGCAAGCCATGAACCCGCTGTCAGCCCGATGGTAGACAGGACGATTCCCCAGAAGGGCCCGAAAAAAATACCTCCTACGAAACCGGTCACCTCCCCGGGGACCGGGGCGGCAACGACCTGTACGATCTGGAGGCCGATAAAGAGGAGAGACGCGTTGGCGCGGTGGCCCTGGATGAAGGCGAGCAGCTTCTGCCGATCCATAAGCAGGTCGAAGAGACCGAAGACATGCAGCAGGTAGGCCATCGCAGCGACGACACCCGCAACAATCCCCAATTGTATCATCGTTCGTTTATTGAATGTGAACATGGCAACACGAATGAGCGGTGGCGTTATTTTTTGAAGAGGTCGTCGAGCTGTTGCCGCGCCTTCTCTGTCCCTGAGTCCGGTGAACCTGCACGGTCTCCTTCGGCAAAGACAAAGTAATCACAGAAATTGGCTTTCTCTTTTTCCCGCACCAGCTCCGCTACGGGTTCGCGGCACTGTCGGGGCGCTGCCCGGTCATAGAACCTGCAGTTCAGGCAGCAATGGAGGTCAACGCCGCAGAAAGGACATTCGTCGCGCCTTCCTGCCTTGTTTTCCATGGAAAGTTCTTTTTTGCACGAGAAGCAGACGTTCATCGCATCCATACTATACCCGATCCTCAGTGTCGAGACAAGGGTAAAAACCACCGTATCGGTGGGCCATGACAGATCGCGCCGGTTCTCCGCTATCTCTTCGCTTTCCGGTAGCCTGCTGATGCAGCCTCTTTTTCCGTCGTGAAATAGACCCTGTTCCGCTTTGAAACCCTGCGGTACCCGACCTGACCGGGTATATGATAGATCCCCGACCGCCTGTTGCCGATTATCATGCTCTTCGTCACGCTATCATCCGGTTCGGCTCCACGGTCTCGAGACCACATACCGAGGCCCCTCG
>DMKB01000095.1:0-1367 GCA_003454665.1 Nitrospiraceae bacterium
CATGGGCGCCGGTGAAAGCGCCTTTTTCATGGCCGAAGAGTTCGCTCTCCATGATTTCCGAAGGGATGGCGGCGCAGTCAATCGTGACAAAGGGGGCCGCGGCCCGGTCGGAATCGTAATGGACGGCCCGGGCCACCAGCTCCTTGCCCGTCCCGCTTTCACCGACAATAAGGATATTCGACTGCGTCTTCGAAACCATCCGTATGGTATCAAAGACTTCCTGCATGGCCGCGCTCTTGCCGATAATGCTGCTGAAGGTGTATTTCTGCTTCAGCTCGCTTTTCAGGGAAATATTCTCTCTCTTCAGTTCATACTTTTCTATCGCCTCCCGAACCACCGTCAGGAGCTCGTCGGGATTGACGGGTTTTGTCAGATAGTTGAAGGCCCCTTTTTGCATAGCCGCAACGGCGTTTTCTATCGTGCCGAAAGCCGTGATCATAACTACGGGAATGTCGGGCTCCCGTGACTTTACGTATCCGAGAAGGTCAAGCCCGCTTTTGCCCGAAAGCTTGAGGTCGGTAATGACCAGATCGTGCTTCCCCTTGCTGAATTTCTCGATACCTTCTTCAGACGACTGGGCTGTGTCGACGTCATAGCCGTTCCCCCGAAGAGTCATGGAAAGGACTTTCAGGATGTTTTTTTCGTCGTCGACGACAAGGATATTATACTTTGGCATGGTTTCTCATTGGAATTTCCAGCGTAAATGTTGTGCCTGTCCCGACCGCGCTGTCAACCGATATGCTCCCCTCGTGCTCTTTCATGATACGGTCGACGATGGCAAGGCCGAGGCCCGACCCCCGCGTTTTCGTAGTATAGAACGGTTTGAAAATATTTTCAACTTCTTCCTGGTCTATTCCTGTGCCCGTATCCCGGACGCTGATGGTTACGTCTTCGTTCACGAGCTCCGTCGTGACCGTAATGGCATCTCCCTCGTTTGATGCGTCCATGGCATTGATGAAGAGGTTCAGGAGTGCCTGCCGGAGCCGCGAGTAGTCGCAGGGTACCGGAAAAATGTTCTCATCCATCAGGAGGACCACCTCGATGTTCCGGTCCGTGGCCTCTTGCCTGATGAGCTCGACCGTTGATTTCACAATGTCATTGATGGCCCACTCCTTGATATCCAGCGGCGCGGGCTTGGAAAAGCCGAGAAAGTTCGTCGTGATATCATTCAGCCTCATCACCTCTTCCTCGATAATGGACAGGAATTCACTCAGGATCTCTCCTTGAAAGTTCTTTTTGAGGTACGACGCGGCCACCCGGATCGAGTTGAGCGGGTTTTTTGTCTCGTGGGCAACGGTCGACGCCATCTCGCCGAGGGCGGACAGCCGCTCCATCTTCGCTTTTTCCGAATTTGCTTTCTCGAGCTC
>DMKB01000095.1:1402-3868 GCA_003454665.1 Nitrospiraceae bacterium
TTTATCTCATCACCGCACGACTCCTTATAGACGACACACTTCCTGCAGTCCCCGATCTTCTGGGCAAAGGTCCCCTGCACGTCGCCGTGGCAGAAGGTCCCGGCGATTGCCCAGCATCGCGCTTCTCCGTAGGCCGGGCAGTCAGTGCTGTCGCACTGGAGCCGCTCCACGCACGTCACGAGCTTCGGGTTCGCCACCTCCACGTCGAGATTCCCCGCCTGCACATCGAGCATCCTGTCTTTCAGATGCTTGAGGGGCTTTGTCAAAAAATTCGAGACAACAAAGGCGCCGGCAATACCGGAAAGAATCATAATTCCCGTGATCAGATAGATGTTCTTTTTCAGGCTGCTCAGCCTCGCCTCAATACCGGCATTAATCTTCCTGATGGAGTACCCGACTGTTGCCAGGCCCAGGACCTCATTGCGGATCGCAACGGGCACGGAGAATTCCTTGATCGCTCCCTCTTCCTGCCCATACTCCCTGAGGTACTCACCGCCCGTTGCAAGGGCCTCGACGGCTTCAGCCGTCGTCACCTCGTTGAAATGCACGCCGAGGAGCGTCCGGTCCGTATGGGCGACTATCTCGCCCCTTGCGTCCACAATCATCGCATGGGCGCAGGAGGTCGCATCCTGCACGGTATGGACAAGCTTGTCGAGGCGCAGCGGATCGAACACAAGGAGCGGTTCGACGGCATCGTCGGCGAGATTTCGCGTCATGGCACGGTTGCTCTCGAAGGTGTTTTGGCGCAGCGATTCCTTCTGGTAGTTGATGATCAGCGTTGCCACGCCGAACATCGCGAGTACGATGAGGACCGTTACCGCTATGGAAAACTTGAGCCCGAGGCTGAGCCTACTTGCGTCCATGTTTTCCTATCCATCTGCGCAAAGGGTCGAAGTCCCGGTCGGTCGCCGCCCGAAAGCCCGCTATCTGGGCCGCCGACAACACACGGGACTGGTTGAGCTCCACGAGATGCTTCTGCACGCGGGCGGTCACGGCTCTGTCCGCCGATTGTGTCGAGGCAAAGGGCCAGTTCGGGATGTACGGCGTCATCGCAAGAATGCGTATTTTTCGAAGGTCGAGCTCCTCCTGCAAAACGGCGAGTGCTTTTTCCCGGACAAATCCGGCGTCGGCCCGCTTCCGGTATACGCGCAATATCACTTCTTCCTGCCGCTTTCCTTCCGTCATCGTCAGGTCCCGTTCCACATCAATCCCTTTCTCCTTGAGAAAAAGTTTCTGGGCCAGAAACCCTCCGGCCGACCGGTAGGACACGACCGAGACGTTTTTCCCTTTCAGATCAACGAGTGTCTTGATGGGGCTGTCACGATGGGTAATAATGATTCCTCGAAATGAGTCTCCTTGCTTCTCCTGAAGCGTATTGGCAAAGGCGCGCAGATGACCCCTGTCGGCAAGCTGGGTGTAAATATACGGGTTTGAGTACGAATACTCTACGTCGCCGCGCTTCACGGTCCTGAAAAAATCTTCAAAATCCTTGGGAATGACAAGCTTGAACTCGTAGCCGGTCTTCCGGCTCAGGTACCGCATCAGCGGATCGAACCGGTCATAGAGTGTTATTGCCGAATAAAGCGGGAGAATGCCCACTTTGACGGTGTTCTTCCGGTACCGGAGGTAATTCTTGCCCGAAAAATTCTTTATCATGACCCGAACAACGTCAAAATCCCTGTCCTGGGCCGGCGCAAATCCGTCAATATCAATCATCGCCTGGATAAGGCGGGGATGCTGGTCCTTCCGGATATTGAGGAGCGCCTGAACAATGCTCTTGCGGAGGCCTTTCGGTACGCCGGCAGAGGCACAGAGCGTGTACTGGGGAATTGCTTCGGACGTCTTGATGATCTTGAGCCCATCGTTGATATACTTCCGGGCCACCCGTTCACTCAGACCGCCGAGATTGTGCCGCTTCGTAAGCACCGAGAGCGCTATCCGGTCCTCCTGCTCCAGATAATCGACGGCGGCGAAATCATGGAGACTGATCCCGACCTCTTTGTACATAACAGCGGGAATGAGCGCGGAAGAGGAAGAACCCCTGCTGCCCAGGGCCAGCCGCTTCCCTTTTCCTTCAACGATTCTCCTCATCGGGGAATCCCGTCGAGCCACGATAACGCTCCGGTACGTCGAGGAACCTTCCTGTATCGCTTTTGCCAGAGGAAGGACGCCGTAGCGATGCCGCGCTTCACAATAGGCGGAGGGATCAAGGTAGGCAGCGTGGGCCCTCCCCGTTCCGATACTCTCGATCGTCTCCTGATAATTCTGCGCTACCGTCAGCACGATCCTGCGTGAGACCGCCTTTTCGAGATACTCCTTGAGGGGCAGAAATTTTTCATACATGCCACTCACGTTTTCTACGGGGAGAATAATGAATACCAGAGGAGAGGCCGGAGAAGGATTGTCAGCTCGCGCCTTCTGTGACGCCTTGGCATCACCGGGCAAGAAGCCGAAGCTCAGGCACAG
>DMKB01000226.1:0-1603 GCA_003454665.1 Nitrospiraceae bacterium
GGCTTGGATACAAGGTCATCGCCAAGATGGACGGCCGGGCCGCTCTGTCCGTCGTGAACGAGGGAATCTCCGTGGACCTGGTAATAGCCGATTTCCGATTGCCTGATATGGACGGGCTCGAGCTTCTTATGGCGCTGAAACAGCTCGCACCGCACATCCCCCAGATCATGCTCACGGGCAACGGCACACTCGAGATCTACCAGAAGGCGCTCAGTCTCGGGGTACACGAGTTTGTGAGCAAGCCAGTCAGGGCAAAGGAACTGGAAAGAATCATCTCGGCAGCGCTGCATGACACTGCCGGCTCTCTCTGTCAATAGTTCTTCTTTTTTACCTAAAATTCCAGCCAAGCCGCTCAAACACCAATAAATTATGTTTAAAATCAATATATTAGATATGATGGACTTCTCGCCCGGAAGAAAAATAAAACTTGACTGAACATATTTATTTGGTATAATTTATATAGTCCTTTTTTCGTAGTTTTGTCGCGGCCTGAACGGAACAGCCCGGGCAGCGAAAAGGAAGTGAGGTTTGTTATGACTTTGCTGAAGAATTATCAACAGAGGATCCTCGGCCTGATGATCGACCTGGAGTTCAAGCTTGCAGAGCTGTATGCGATCCTGTCGGAGCAGTTTTACGCACAGAGAGAATTCTGGTCTTCCATTTCTGCGGAAGAGCTGGAACACGCCGAGTGGCTCGAATATCTCTATAAAAAGGCGGGTGACGGATCCCTGATGTTTAATGAGGAGTCTACGAAGACCTACACTGTGGAGGCTTTTCTCTCGTATCTGACGGGCGTCATTGAAAAAGCAAAGCACCGGGACCTGTCCCTTGCCCAGGCCCTTTCCCTGTCATTGGATATCGAAAAATCCATGCTCGAGAAAAAGGTGTTCGAGCACTTCCAGTCGAACTCTCTGGATCTCAAAAACGTGCTGAAAACATTGAAAGACGAGACAGAACGGCATGCCACTACCATCAGGGGCATGTGGCTTCGGTGTAAAGGTGAGCCGGTCTGCGCGTAATCGTGACGCATTCTCGCTCGTGGACTGCACCAACGGTATCGGTATCTCCCTCCGGATTCATTATCCCCTCGGCTCTCTTGTTCGTAGGTGATTCAGATTTCGCTATCCTCATTTGAGATATATCAGTCATCATCCCTGTCTATCCCCGCCCCACTCCCTATTCCGCCTGATCGTGCCCGTAACCCCGGTGCGCATGCTTGCCCGTTTCTACGACGGCAGAGGACCTTTTTCCATAAGAAACGAGAGAAGAAAGAAAAAACTGGAGAAAAACGGTAAAAAGTGATACTATAGAGAGCCGTGCAGGGTTCCTGACGGAAAGGATATGTCCGCAGGGAAGCAATTACGACACCGGCTGACGAGAGAAGGACGTCGTTCTCTCCCCTTTTTACCTATGGCAAAAATACTCGAAAAGCGATTAATCAGAAGACCGGACGTTTACTATTACAAACTTTCGGCGCCCCGGATCTCGGAAAAAGCCCGGCCGGGCCAGTTCGTTATTATCAGGCTCCACGATCGGGGCGAGCGGATCCCTCTTTCGCTGGCTGATATCAATCCCGGGCAAGGGACGATCAGCCTCATTGTCA
>DMKB01000226.1:1673-3583 GCA_003454665.1 Nitrospiraceae bacterium
GCGACGATGTCCTCGACCTCTGCGGCCCCCTGGGCAATCCGACTGCCATCGAAGAGGCAAGGAAGGTCATCCTCGTGGGCGGCGGGTTCGGTGCGGCGCCGCTCTATCCCATTGCACGGGCCTTTCAGAATGCCGGGAGCAATGTGGTCTGCATCATGGGCGCGCGGTCAAAAGACCTGCTGATCTATGAGCAGGAGCTTGAACAGTCCTGCAATCAGGTGCTCGTTGCGACGAATGACGGGAGCAAGGGTACGCGCGGGTTTGCCACCACCGTTCTGCAGCAGGAGCTGGACAACAATCCGCCTGACCTCGTTATTGCCGTGGGCCCGGCGATGATGATGAAGGCGGTGACCGACACGACCAGGCCCTTCGGCATCAAGACGCGGGTAAGCCTGAACCCGATTATGGTCGACGGCACCGGGATGTGCGGCGGCTGCCGGGTGATCGTGGGCGGAGAGACCCGGTTCGCCTGTACCGACGGTCCCGAGTTTGACGGCCATCTCGTGGATTGGGATGTCCTCATGAGACGTCAGGAAAACTACAACGAGGAGCAGAAAGAATCCTTTGACGCCTGGAAGCAGAGGCATACCGGCGTTCTCTGCGAGTGAAGGCGTATGAGAAATGGCTAAGGCAGTAAAAAAAGCGAAACCGATCATTCCGAAGAAAACGCCCATTCCCGAATGTGATCCCCGCGCCAGGCGGGAGCACTTCGACGAAGTTTCCCTCGGCTATACCCCGGCGCAGGCGATGCAGGAGGCGGAGCGGTGCCTCCAGTGCGAACGGCCCCGATGCGTTACGGGTTGTCCCGTCGAGGTCCCGATCCCCCGCTTCATCCAGGCACTGCGTGACGGCGATGTTACCCGGGCCCTCCACGTCATCAAGGAGGCGAATCTTCTTCCCGCAGTCTGCGGGAGAGTATGTCCCCAGGAGAGTCAGTGTGAACGTGTTTGCACGCTGGCAAAAAAGTTCGAACCCGTGGCCATCGGACGTCTCGAGCGGTTCGCCGCCGACCGGGAGGCAGAGGCCGGTGTCCCGCCTACGCCGGTTATTGCCTCCCCCACCGGAAGAACCGTGGCAATCGTCGGCAGCGGCCCTTCGGGATTGACCTGTGCCTATGACCTGGCGCGGCTCGGTCACAAGGTAGTCATATACGAAGCGCTCCACGAGCCGGGCGGGGTCCTGGTGTACGGGATACCGGAATTCCGGCTGCCCAAGAGGATCGTTGCCCGGGAGATCGAAACCCTGAAGCGCATGGGGGTGGAGATCATCACAAACGCTGTTGTGGGCAAGCTCTTCACGATCGAAGAACTCATGGAACGGCATGACGCCTGCTTTCCCGGAACCGGCGCCGGTCTGCCGAAATTCATGGGCATTGAGGGAGAAAACCTGAACGGCGTATACTCGGCAAATGAATTCCTGACCAGGGTGAATTTAATGCGTTCCTACCGCTTCCCCGCCTACGATACACCGGTCACGCGGGGAAGCCGTGTTGTGGTCGTCGGCGGCGGCAACGTGGCCATGGATGCGGCGCGAACTGCGCTGCGGCTCGGCGCCGATGAGGTGTCCCTTGTGTACCGGCGTTCTCTCGTTGAGCTGCCTGCCCGAAAGGAAGAAGTCCAGCATGCCGAAGAGGAAGGTATTCGCTTTGAACTCTGCACCAGCCCGGTGAGGATCATGGGAACAGACGGCCGGGTATCGGCACTGGAATGCGTCCGGATGGACCTCTGTGAACTGGACGCTTCCGGCAGGCGGTCGCCGCAGCCGATCGAGGGTTCGGCATTCCGGATAGGCGCCGATATCGTGATTATGTCCGTCGGCACCGGGGCCAATCCGCTCATTTCCCGCAGCATGAAAAAACACTCGGTGAACAGGAAAAAGTATATTGTTACGGATAAAAAAACAGGAAGCAC
>DMKB01000017.1 GCA_003454665.1 Nitrospiraceae bacterium
TGCGCCTGGGCTATGATCGCCGGGGCATCCTGCTCCAGACGGCCCTCACCTGGATCATCCTTCCCCTGAGCTACCTCCTCACCGATCCTGAACGGAACATAAACTGGGTTTTCGGTTTTTTCAACCAACGCCAGATCCTCTTCGATCCATGGGCCTTTGTCGTTTTCTGCATGGCAGCCTATCCACTGCTCCTGTACCTGCCGACCCACGCACTGGTTCTTGGCGCGGCACGGCATTGCACTGCGCTCAGGATACAGCTCCGCCGCGAATAACGCAGCATGGATCCGACCAGCAGTGCCCCGGAAGGCTCCCCGTGAAGCGGCGGGGGAGGGTTTCGCCATCGGAAAAGAACCGCCAATAGTCGGTATGCCTGAAAAGCTTGCAAATATCGGTAAAGTCTTTTATAGTGACATCACTCTTGAGCGTTTCACAAAGAGTGTCCCTTTCTCGGAAATCCACGTGCTCCCCGCCGGGCATTCCAGAGGTTGGGGAATTCTGTGTCTGCAGCCAGGCATCATGAGCGGCGTATTACTTATATGACAATGACAACAAAAACGCTTCTCCGGTTTCTTGTCCTGCTTCTGGTCGTTCTTACCGGCTGCACGGTTCCTGCGATAATACGCAACGCCGGCCCCCCTGCTGAATGTGTTATCGTTTTGCATGGCATGGGGAGGACCGCTTCGTCCATGCGCGCCATGGAAAAGCATCTTACCCAAGCAGGATACCGGGTTGTCAATGTCGACTATCCCTCGACGTCAAAAACCATTCCTCAGATCAGCACGGAAGCGGTTGCCGGGGCCGTATCACAATGCCGTCGTGGGAAGTTGCAGCCTATCCATTTTGTGACCCATTCCCTCGGCGGCATCCTTGTCCGCCAGTATCTTCAGCATTCCGCGCTGCCCTGGCAGGGGAAAATCGTCATGATCGCTCCGCCGAACAAGGGAAGCGAAGTAGCCGACCGGTTGAAGGATTTTTTTATCTATCGCTGGGCCACGGGGCCGGTCGGGCAGGCCCTCGGTACGGGACCGGACAGCTTGCCGAACCAACTCAAGCCAATTACCGCAGAGATCGGCATCATCGCCGGCAGCAAGAGCCTGAACCCATTGTTCTCAAGATATATCCCTGGCCCTGACGATGGAAAGGTCGCCATCGCGCGCACCAAGCTGGCAGGCATGAAGGATTTCATCATTGTTCCGAGCAGCCATACCTTTATCATGAGCCATCCCACGGTACTGCGCCAAACCGTTTATTTCCTCGGGAAGGGCTTTTTCGACCATGAACCGGAACAGGACGAAGAGAACCAGTTGTCCCCACGAAATCGAGAGGCACTATGACGCTGACGATGCAGACCGGATCAATATTGAGCAGGGCATTCCTGGGAACGATAGCGGTGTTCGCTCTCATCGTGCTTGTCCCCCGAGCGGTAAAGGCGGAGGAATCGACGCCCTTCCAGTGGCAGCGTGATGCGCTGTTCCAGTCACTGGAACAGGAGTTTCTTCTGGCCCGGGACCGCCCCTTCGAACAGGTCAGCCGTGAGATGGCGGAGCTCGAAACAGAAGGCCGGGCCCTCCTCGCCGCCGTCGCGCAGAGCGGCACGACGGTGCTCTTCTCAGTGCTTGCCCGTCTCGAGACCGTGCAGTTCCGCATGGCTGCTCGTGCCGCTGCTCATCCGCGGCTCTTGGAGCAGCTCCAGCGGTTCATCGTCGCTGTCCGCACCACTGTCACCAACGCCGCCCGCTTCTGGCCACGAGGGAATGATGTGCGGAACGCCCTTTACCGGCTGCTGTACGGCGGCCGGGTCGCTGTCGAGGAAGCATGGATCCAGAACCGGACCGAGGTCCTGCCGGAGCTGCTGTATGTCGAAGATGCTCCATCGGCCACGCCTGCCGTTGTGATCGAAGGGGTGCGGGTCCACAGCGGCGACATCCTTCTCTCCCGCGCCGGCGCGCCCACGTCGGCGCTGATCGCCCGGGGAAGCGACTATTCCGGTTCTTTCTCCCACGCAGCCCTTGTCTATGTTGATCCCGAGAACGGCAATCTTATCGTGATCGAATCACTCATCGAAAAAGGCGCTGTCCGGAACACCTTCGAGGCCTATCTTCGGGACAAGAAGCGGCGCATCCTCCTGCTCCGTCCGCGGCAGGAACATCCCGTGCTGCAGCCCCATCCCGACGCACCGCACCGGGCTGCCGAGCACATGCTCTCGCAGGTCAGCAAGGGCAGGATTGATTATGATTTTTCCATGGACTGGAAGGATACCAGCCGGTTCTTCTGTCCTGAAGTGCTTTACCATGCCTATGCCCATGTGGACATTACGCTCTGGCACTACATGACCACGCTTGCATCGCCCGGGCTGCGCGCATGGATGAGTGATATGGGTGTCCGGCATTATACCCTGCCCCTGCCGTCGGACCTGGAATATGACCCTTTTCTCGCCACCGTAGCTGAGTGGCGGAACGCTGACGTCCTGAAGGAAGACCGCCTGGACAACGCGATCATGGATGCATTGCTCGAAGAGGCGGACAAGGGACTGCGGCTGGGGTACTCATCAATGAAAGTACCCTTTGCCGGGATGACAAAGTTCTGGGGCCTCTTCCAATCAGTCTTCGGCGCCGACAGAACCATCCCGAAAGGCATGAGCGTGGCGACGGCACTCCGCGTGGATTCGTTGGCAAACAAGGTGTACCCTGCGCTGCGAACAGCGCTACGCCAACGGACGGAAGCATTCAGGAACGAGAAAAGCTATGAACCACCGTACTGGACGCTCCTCGCTCTGGCGCGGACCGTTCTGCAAGAGCAGGAGCCACGGCTTTCCCCTGCCCTCTACCGGATATCACGTACCCCTGAATGAGAAGGGCCCGGGTTGAGAGTTACAACAGCCGAGAAATAAAGAGTTTTTTACCCTGGCGAGACTTCATTCGTGGTCCTCTGGGGACTTCGCAAGCGTTGCGGTCCATGCAGCGCCGTGATCGCCGGCATGTCAGGGTATAAACCAGGGAGGGGTATGAAGACAGCGATGGCGGGAACAGTCGGAGCACTCTGGGGTCTGGCAGGGGTCTTTGTACTGATCGGGAGCGCCGTCTACCGGCTGACCCCCCGCGCCCTCGAAGCGGCGGACTACCCCTTTTCCTGGTACCACTGGAGCACACTGAGCCTCCTGCTGCTGTTCATGGCTTATGCAGAGGGATACCGCGGTTTTCAAATGGGTTTCTCCCCCCGCGTGGCCGCCCGGGCCAAATACCTGAGAGACCACCCCAGTGCCGGCCGTGTTCTCCTCGCGCCCTTTTTCTGCATGGGGTACTTCCACACCACGCGCCGGAGACAGATCACCTCCCTCTCGCTCACCGTAGGCATCGTCCTGCTGATCATCACCGTCCATTTCGTGCCCCAGCCCTGGCGCGGCATCATCGATGCCGGCGTCGTCGTCGGCCTGGCCTGGGGCCTCGTCTCGCTCCTCGTCTTCTCATTTCGCGTCTTTTTGGTTGAGCAATTCGACTTCTCCCCTGAAGTATCAGACAGTGAAAAACTCAATGACGGCCAGAAACAAATACAAGATACATTAGCCACGGATGGGCACTGATTAGCATGGATAACTACAAAAGCGAATTATTGGACACGGATAACAGCGGAAACAGCGGATGGAATACAGCACAGAGTACACCGGTAGGGCACTGGTCTTGACATTGATCGGGCATTTATTCATAATGGTTTTGAATGGTTATAGCTGATCTGCCCGGTAAGCCGGAGAAGAGTTGACAGGAGTGTTCGTATGCCCGTCACCCAGGGATACATTGATTACGTTCTCGACCAGCTCGCCGCACTGGGTCCCGTGGACGCCAAGAGGATGTTCGGCGGTGTAGGTCTTTACTCTGGCGGGTCATTCTTTGGACTCATCGCCGCCGACGTTCTGTATTTCAAGGTTGACGAGTCAACCAGGTCCGGCTACGAATCAGCGGGCATGGGGCCATTCCGGCCCTATGGCAAGGATTCATACGCAATGCAGTACTACGAGGTCCCAGCCGATGTTCTGGAAGATCCTGACCAACTGCAGCAGTGGGCCGAAGGGGCGATATCCGTTGCAAAACAAAAACAGGCGTCGGGAAAAAGGAAAAAATGACCCTGGGCGCAGGCCGGAGAGTCTTCGTGGCTGTAGAATACCGTCAGGCCTGCAGGTATCCCTGATGTTCCTTCAGGAGGAGCCGTAATGCGGAAAACCCTGGCATGGATGTTGTACGTTACGGCGTACACCGGCTTATTCGGGATGCCGCTTCTGTTTTTCCCGGACACCATTCTGCCCCTTCTCGGGTTCGCTCCAGCGACCGGGCCGTGGGTGCGGCTGTCAGGCATGTTTCTTCTGGTATTATCGTATTTCACGTTCACCATATACCATAAGAGCATTGTAGCCCTGTTGCCGCACACTATCATTGCGCGGGCAGGCATCAGCATCGTGCTGATTATCCTCGGCATCGCCGGACATCCGCCCTTTCTCTTTGTCATCGCCCTCATTGTCCTGGTCGGCGTCATCGGATCGTTTCTATCGTACATCGGGGAGAACCGGGCACCCCCTTTGTCACGTCCGTGATTCCGTGAACGAGGCGACCCGGTGGATGGATAACAACCTCATGTTTAAACGACTGCTGAAAAAAAAGGAAAAAACATTCGGCCTTGCGCTGGGCAGCGGCGGGGCCAAGGGGCTCTCCCATATCGCCTTCATCAAGGCCCTTGCTGAGATGGGCATACGCCCCTCTGTTATTGCCGGCACGAGCATCGGCGCAGTCATCGGGGCCTTCACCGCGGCAGGCATGACGGGAGTGCAGATGGAGGAAATCCTGCATAATCTGGGATTTACCGACATCCCGAAGCTCGTGGACTGGTCCCCTTTCCGGAAAACCTCGATGCTGAAAGGCAAGGGAGTAGAGGATTTCTTATTGAAAAATCTCCCGGTGCGGAAATTTGATGAGCTTGCGATCCCGCTGAAAATAGTCACCACCGACTTCTGGAACCGCAGGGAAGTCGTCCTTGACTCAGGGGACCTCGTGCCCGCCATACGGGCCAGCCTGTCTCTTCCCGTCATCTTTGATCCCGTCAAACTGGACGGCCAGGTGCTGATGGACGGGGGAATGGTGAATCCCCTCCCCTACGATATTATCCGGGATGAATGTGATATTGTCATAGCCATCGATGTTTCGGGCGAGAAAAGCCCTCCGGAGCACGATCCCCTGCCTAACATGCTCGAGAGCCTCATGTCATCCTTCCAGATCATGCAGGCGTCGATTGTGAATGCAAAAATGGACACCGCGAGACCGGACATCTCTGTCAAGCCGGCGCTGAACAACATCAGGATGCTCGAATTTCACCGGTATCAGGAGATCATGGGGGGCGTGAAGAAAGATGTCAGGCATATGAAGCAGGAAATCCGGAAGTCTCTGAAAGAACGGTCTTTTATCGCGGGCGTCCTCAACAATGCCCGACGATAGAGCAGAAAGCGTTTTCCGATGAGTGATTCGGACCCTCTGGCAATACCAATCACCGGCACCCTGGACCTCCATACCTTTCGGCCCGGCGACGCGAAAGAGCTGGTGGCCGAATACCTGGCCGCCTGCCGTGAGCGGGGAATCCTTCAGGTACGCATCATCCACGGCAAAGGCACGGGCACGCTGCTGCGCACGATACGCTCACTTCTCTCCCGGTTGCCCGAAGTAACATCCTTCCGCACTGCCGGAGAGGACGGTGGCGGCTGGGGCGCGACGATCGTGACACTGCGGCCGGCGTCTGCGTCATCGCCCGGCAAGCCTGATGAGATTGACGACGAGGGCTAGGAGAAGGTCCCGCTTACAACAATACAGAAGACAGGGTACATGAGGTTTATCAGACTATGACCAATGAAGAAAAATCCAGCCTGAAAGCAAAACTGGCAAAGGAAATCGAGACTCTGAAAAAGGATATTCCGGGCTTCGAGAAACTCATAAAACCCATTCCGCCCGATAATGCCATCGGCAGGCTGACCCGTATGGAGGCCATCCAGAGTAAAAGCATTCACGAGGCCAATCTCCGGGCTGCGCGGCAAAAACTGTCCCGACTGGAGCGGGCTTTGACGAACATCGACGATCCTGCTTACGGTATCTGCTCGCTCTGTGAACAGCCCATCCCCATCGGAAGGATGATGCTGATGCCCGAAACCACTACGTGTGTGAAGTGCGCGGAGCGGTAGCGCGATGATCGTTTTTCTCTCATCTTGAGTTGGTAAACTTCCTCTGAACATCGAGGATCGCGTGACTTTCGAGCAGTGTTTTTTTTGGGCAACACGGTGCCCGGGGTTTGGGAAAAGAAACATCTCACTGACTACCTGATGCGTCTCATTGAGCGCTGGAAAGGAATGATCTATGGTACACGGGGAAATGAGCGATACGATCAGAAGACAGAGACAATTTTTCTCGACCCACCGTACGAAGGACGTCGGGTACCGGTTGGACGCTCTCAAGACGCTGCGCCGGGCGATCCTGCAGTATGAAAAAAGGATATCAGAGGCCCTTTACGCGGACTTGCGAAAGTCGGAGTTCGAATCCTACATGACGGAAATCGGGATAGTCCTCGAAGAGCTGCGAAGGCACATAAGGAATGTAAAGAAGTGGTCCCGACCGAAGCGGGCCCGGACGAAGCTTTACAATTATTTCGCTTCCTGTTACCAGTATCCTGAGCCCTACGGCGTGGTTTTGATCATGGCGCCGTGGAACTATCCCTTCCAGCTCCTCATCAACCCGCTCATCGGAGCGCTGTCCGCAGGCAACTGTGTCGTACTCAAGCCGGCCGAGTATTCCCGGAATACGTCCCGGGTCATCGCGGAAATGATAGCAGCATTTTTTGCACCGGACCATATCAGCATCTTCACCGGCGGCCGGGAAATCAACGAGGCATTATTGCAGGAACGGTATGACTACATCTTTTTTACCGGGAGTCCGGCGCTGGGAAAAGCCATTATGGAAAGAGCTGCGAAAAACCTGACACCCGTCACCCTTGAACTGGGAGGTAAATCCCCCTGTATTGTCCACGGCGATGCGGACATCGATCTCGCGGCGCGGAGGATCGTCTGGGGAAAATTTCTCAATGCCGGTCAGGTCTGCATTGCTCCTGATTATGTGCTCGTACACAAGGACGCCAAAGTGGCGCTCCTCGAAGGGATGAAAGGGAGGATAGAGCAGTGCTTCGGCACCGATGCCCGGCAGAGCGCGGATTATCCCAGAATCATTAATGACCGGCAATTAGACCGTTTATCGAGGTACCTGGAGTCGGGAACGATTTATTATGGAGGAGCTACGGAGAAGGCTCAAAAATATATCGCCCCCACCATTTTGACTGATATTGCAGCCGATGATCCTGTCATGGAGGAGGAAATATTCGGCCCGATCCTGCCGGTCATGGAGTATGAACGGTTGCAGGAGGTAATCGAATTCGTCATTGCCAGGCCGAAACCGTTGGCGCTTTATTTGTTTTCACGGGACAAAGGCATCCAGAGGGAAATCATCGAGCAGGTCTCCTTCGGGGGCGGCTGTATCAATGAAACGATCATGCAGATTACCAATGCGTCCCTCCCCTTCGGCGGCGTGGGCAACAGCGGGATGGGCGCCTATCACGGCAAATCTACCTTCGACACCTTCACCCATTATAAATCCATTGTGAACAAGGGGAGGATGATCGATACCAGCCTCCGGTATCCGCCGTACCAGGGAAAGATGGGTATTTTGCGCAGAATAATCGGGTAATGCCACAGCATGTTCCCCTCTCCCGTAACGGGCACTGATCATATGAAAAACTGCCTTATTTGCTTTGACAGGGACATAACGATGATAACGGTCGACGCCGGCGGCTTCAGGTATTATCGCTGCAACGGCTGCGGCTATATAACCATCGACGAGGGACAGGTTCTTCCCGAGGAAGAGGAAAAGGCCCGATACCAGACCCATGAAAATACCCGTGACAACGAAGGGTACGTGCGCATGTTCCGGGACTTCATCGATAAATGCATCACGCCCTATCAGGATGGGATCAACAGTGCGTTAGACTTTGGATGCGGGCCCGGCCCGGTCCTTGCCGAGCTTTTACGAGAACAAGGTTTTCGCGTTGATATATACGATCCCCACTTTTTTCCCGCCAGGGTGTACGAGAACACGTCCTATGATCTCATTACCGCTACCGAGACCTTTGAACACCTCAAAGATCCGGTGGGAACCATGACGCTCCTGGCGCGTCAACTGAATACGAACGGGGTCCTCGCGGTCATGACGCTGTTTCCTCCCGCTGATGTGGAGCAGTTCACGTCCTGGTGGTACCGAAAAGACCCCACCCATATTTCGTTTTACACGCCCGGAACCTTTGATGCATTGGCGCGTCGCGTCGGTATGAACCTCGTGTTTACTGACGGGAAAAATCTGTCTGTGATGAGAAAAACATGACCGCCCGGGATACCGGAGGAAGGGAGAACGGAGTGGGA
Organism: Nitrospiraceae bacterium; assembly: GCA_003454665.1. Classification (GTDB taxonomy): domain Bacteria; phylum Nitrospirota; class UBA9217; order UBA9217; family UBA9217; genus UBA9217. Next base: position 8,489 of record DMKB01000017.1, read on the forward strand.
CACCTTATCGTTTGACTTGCAAGACCTGTCCGACTTCAAGCTG
>DMKB01000023.1 GCA_003454665.1 Nitrospiraceae bacterium
AGTTGCAAACAACACCGCCGCCCTGGTACGGAATTCCTGCTACGCGAACAAGACTGACCTGCGGTCCTACGTGGACGGCGACCAGATCATCAGCCATTACGCGGTGTATACCTTCGGTTTTGACAACGACCCGGTATCGGGTCATGCCGGCAACAACGCAAACAGACAGGGGAACAAAACAATCCTCGAGGAGGCAACGAGGGCAGGCGGCGGCAACAAGGAGGGCCGGGACCAGTTTTATGACGCCTCTGTCGAGGGAACGACCTTGCAGGAGGCTCTCAACAGTGCGATCACCGATATCCTCACCCGGGCCGCCTCGGGCACATCCGTGTCTGTCCTGAGTACGTCATCGAGGGGAGTCGGATCAATGGTCCAGGCATACTTTCTGCCAGAGAGAAAGGAGGGGACGCGTGAGGTCGCGTGGACGGGGTATCTGCAGAATATCTGGGTAGACCCCCAGGACAACTTGCGGGATGACAGCGGCGGCCCAGCTCCGCCGGACTACAAGCTCATGCTCGACTCAGCCGGCAGCAGCGACGGGGACGCGGTCATGAAACTCTACTTCAATTCGACGACGAACCAGACCGAGGCCGGACTGTTTACCACCTTCGCGGATGGGAGCGGCGGTTCACTGTCTGCTTGCTCCGATCCCCCGCGAAAAGCCTTCGACATGATAACGACGCTGTGGGAGGCAGGGAGAAAACTCGCCACGACTGATCCTGATTCTCGAACGATTTACACCTCTACCAGGGTGATCAGGGAAACGTCAAGCGGGACCGTCGATCTCTTCGATAGGCTGGCGCCGGGGGACCTGTTCACCCTGTCTTCACTGATCGAGGAGCAGGAGGCGGCGCTGAATATTCCCGCATCAGGCGCAACGAGCGGCGATCCATCGGCATTTAACCGGGCCAATATCGTAGACTACATCCGGGGAAAAGACCTTGAGGCAACGCATCCCGAGGATTTTCGGGACCGGCGTGTCACCCTGGACGGATCGAACAAACCGGAGGTATGGAAACTCGGCGATATTATGGGTTCCACACCAAAGGTCATCTCGAATATGCCGCTGAACTCGTATCAGCGTATCTACAATGACACCACGTATTACCGCTATACTTCATCCAGCGCGTACCGGGAGCGGTCTTCCCTGGCCCTGGTGGGCGCGAACGACGGCATGCTCCATGCCTTCCGGGTGGGGTACCTGAAGGATGACAACCTGCAGGGAGGCATCAAGGCGGTATTTCACGCCCTGTCTTCAGAGGACCAGGACCCGTCAGGCACATCCCGTCTCGGTGAAGAGGTCTGGGCATACGTACCGTTGAATGCCTTCCCTTATCTCAAATATCTTGCACACAAGAATTACGGCTCATGCCATATGTACTACAATGACCTGTCCGTCAAGGTCCTGGACGTGAGCACCGGTGGACATGCTGACGAGCCGAAGGCTGCGGACGGAAGTTCCTGGGAGACGATCCTCATCGGCGGCATGCGCTTCGGCGGCGCCTGCGCAGGCCCGGGCGCCGAGCCGTCGGGACCGCCCACGGGCACCCCTGCGGACGTAGGTTACTCTTCCTATTTTGCCCTTAACATAACCGACCTCGAGAATCCCGTCCCGCTCTGGGAATTTTCCGACGAAGACATGGGGTACTCCACATCACTGCCGGCAATCGTGAGAACGGGAGAGGGTGACACGAACGGGTACTGGTATGTCGTGTTCGGGTCCGGCTCCACGGTTCTGGCTAAGAGTACAACGGATGTAGGACGGACCACGACAGGCCATGTTTATTTCCTTGACTTGAGGACCGGAGACCTTGAACAGAAAATTCCCCTCGATCACCATGCTATTGTCGGCGACGTCCTGGCTGTTGACAATGACTTTGATTTTCATTCGGAAAAAGTATACTTCGGCACCTCGTACCGAGATGCTGATGCAGGCGCTTGGAAGGGAAAGCTGATGAGTGTAGCCCTCCCGAATCAGGACCTCGGTCGCGATTCATGGGCGCCGTCGTCACCGGGATACACGGTGCTGTTTGAAGGAAACTATCCCTTCACGGCGTCACCGGAAGCAACAAAGGATGAGGCAGGCACGGTATGGGTGTATGCCGGATCGGGGAAATACTACAGCGACCTGGACGAGGAGGACAGGAGCCAGCAGATATTCATCGGCTTGAAGGATGATGGGGGGGCAGTGAGCTATCCGGTGAGGGAGGGAGACACGGCTCCGGTTTCCTGCGATGATCCTCCTTCCTGCCCCTCCGGGAGTCTCTGCGACACGACGAACTGCACGACAACAGGCACTGTCACGGCAACAATCGACGTCTGTGACTATGACAAGATGGACAATACCTTCAAGAAAAAAACGATCGTTACCGCGGTGGACAGTACGTCCACTGCCCCGGTACCGGAGACGGGATGGAAGACCTATCTGGCGCAGGGAGAACGCGTAATTTCCCGGCCTCTGGCAGTCGGCGGGCTCATTGATTTCCTTACCTATATACCGAGTACTGATGCCTGTGCCTTCGGCGGGGATGCTTTCCTCTACTCCCTCGGGTATGTGTCGGGCGTCGCCCCGGAGATCGTCGCGATTCGCGCACCAGGAGCCACGTCGGGGACATCGGGAACAGTCACAATCCAAAAAGCAGTGCCTCTCGGGCCGGGCGCGCCTCCAACGGGTGACGCCATCATCATACCGCCGCAGAAAGAGGGGAGGGAACAATTGAAGAAAAAGATACAGGTCGGCACCGGCGTCGTTGTGGAGACGGAGAACAAGCCGGTGATCTCAACGACGTCGAAGATCATTCTTTGGCTGAAGAAGTGAGTGTTCCCGGCTCCTGATAAGTCCGTAATGAACGTATCACATTCGTGCTGAAACAACAAAAAGAACAGTTACTGCAATGGCGCCAGGCCACACCGAAGCGCTGCACCTCAAGTATCGAACCTCCTTTTTCATAATCCAGCACAGAATCCCTCCATCCCCGGCATCGTGCATCTCAGATCGCCCAAAAAAATATTTCTTCACAAAAGAAAGGTATGTAATTCATTTCCTATTTGTGGCGATATCGGACTATTTACTATTCACAGACAGAGCATAACTAATTGAAAAATAAGCATATTATAAGTGGCATGTATATTGCTCTCTTACTTAAGTAGAAGCGTTGCGCAGGCTGAACAAGGCCGACAAATTGAGGGTGATGTATGATGCCGAAGATCACAGATGACCGGGGAATCACCATAACTGAATTTATCATCACACTCGCGATTATCGCAATTCTCGCGGCCATGGTGGCCTTGAGCACGGACAATATCCGGAAGGCCCGGGTTTCGAGCGTCACCAGGGAACTTCTGGCGGACCTTCAGCAGGCCCGGGTGGATGCGAAAACACAAGGATCATCGGCCGCTGTTGCGCGAATGCGGGGGGCAGGGGTTCGGTTTGTCGATACTTCTTCGTATGCTGTGTTCAAGTTCAATGACTGCAATGAAAACGCTGAATACGAAATCGACACGTGTGCCGGATCGAAGCCCGAGGAGGCGGACGTACAAATAAAAACCGTTCCCTCGTCGATTGAGCTCATGCGGAGCAGGGACAGCGACGGCTTGCTGATGGCCCCTGCCAACGTACTTGCCGATGACGTGCGCATTTTTGACCGGTTCGGGCTGCCGCGGACCTACGATTGGAAGCCTGATACGGATTATATCCTCGTGATACGGCATCAACGCGTGGCATTTTGGAAGTGCATTATTATTGCAACGAACACGTTGCGAGAGGGGACCTGGGATGACAGTACGAAAACGTGTACGGAACAGTAAGGGTTTCTCGCTCATAGAGATGATGGTCGCGATCGTATTCATCATGATCTCCATGCTGGCCCTCCTGACGGCTTCGCTCACGACCATGCAGACGAATATGAAGAACGAGTTGCGGAACATCGCCATCACGATCTCGAACCAGACCGCGGAAGTGCTGCTCGCCCTGCCGGAAGACGACACGGAGGTGACTGACGGATCGGTTCATTCGAGAATAGCGGGCGATACGACGCAAGACGCCAAGGGATTCCCGTTTAAAAAGCATAGTGTCAGGAGCTACCAGCAAGAGTATGACATCCAATGGGACGTTGTCTCCAAGACCGATAAAATAAAACAGGTCACCATCACGGTTACGTACACGTTCAAAAACAAGAATTATTCGACGTCATCGGTAATCTATAAAAACAAGGCGGTGTGAGGGTATGAACAACAGACATGGTTACTCGCTGATAGAACTCATGACGGTCCTGGTCCTCTTTTCCGTGGCCATGGCCGGACTGTATACCGCCTACAGCGTGCAGATGAAGCAGGGAGTCAAGCAGTACAAGCTTGCCGAATCGGAGATGGAGCTCGAGATCGGGAAGGCGATTATTGATCGGGACCTGGCCATGGCAGGCTACGGCCTCATGGACGACTATGATTATGACGCAGATGGCTTTCAGGAATTCACTCCCCGGACGGCTAGCGCTACTAATGGATTGACTGTTATGGATCCGGATACGCTGACGCTCATGGGAACGGCTATCGGCATTGCCTCCCGGGCGGCCCAGGGCTGGTCATACATAGAAACCGTGATTGCCGGTGCGCCGC
>DMKB01000283.1 GCA_003454665.1 Nitrospiraceae bacterium
CCTCCAGTTTCTGGAGGGCCATGGTAACGTCCGATACCTTATGCGGTTTGATATATGCTTCGATTTTGTTCATGGTTTCCCCTTTATTTCATCACGGTTTCTTCTTCCGGATTTATGGCAAACCACCGGTACAGGGCGGGAATGACCAGGAGCGTCAGGATGGTCGACGTTACCAATCCCCCGATCACGACCGTAGCAAGCGGACGTTGGACATCACTACCGGTACCGCTCGCGAAGAGGAGGGGGATGAGCCCCAGTCCGGTGGTGACAGCAGTCATAAGGACCGGCCGCAGACGTAAACCGGCCCCCTCCAAAGCCGCGTCATCGATCGCGACGCCGTTTCGCACGAGTTGATTGAAATAGGTCACGAGCACCATGCCGTTTTCGAGGGCTATCCCGAACAGTGCGATGAAGCCCACCGAGGCCGGCACGGAGAGGTTCTGTCCGCTCAGCCACAGAGCGACCACGCCGCCGACCAGAGCCAGCGGGATATTCAGCAGAATGAGCAGGGCGTTCCGGAGTGATCCGAAACTGCTGAACAGCAGCAGGAACACGATGAGCAGCGTTACGGGTACTACGAGGGCAAGGCGCCTGTTTGCCTCCTGCTGAAGCCGGAATTGGCCGCCCCAGGTGACGAGATAGCCTGGCGGCAGTTTTATGCGCCCGTCGATCATGCGCTGTGCCTCTTCGACAAAAGTCCCGATATCCCGCCCGACAACGTTGCACTGGATCGTTATGAACCTCTGGTTGTCCTCCCGGGTGATCTGGCGCGGCCCCACGAGTTCCTCGACGGACGCGAGCTGGGCGAGGGGAACCTTTTTCCCGTCAGGAGCGCTGATGAGAATTTCCCCGATGGCTGCAGCGGTCTGCCGGGCTTCGGGTGTATAACGGACCAGGATATCGAACCTGCGGATCCCCTCGAAGATCTGTCCGGCGGTTTCACCGCCTACGGCAGCGCGGATCACTTCCTGTACGTCGCTGATATTGATCCCATAGCGGGCGATTGCCCCGCGGATCGGCCGGATCAGCAGCTGCGGGGCGCCGCTGATCTGGTCAACCTGTACGTCTGCTGCTCCTCTGACGGTGCGCACAACCGTCGCAATTTCTCCGGCCTTTTCTTTGAGAATGTCGAGGTCGTCTCCGAAGAGCTTGACCGCCAGCTCGGCGCGTACGCCCTCCAGCAGCTCGTCCACGGTCATTTCGATCGGCTGAGTGAGGTTGACCAGTACACCCGGAATCTCACCGAGTTCCCTGCGGATGACGCCTTCAATAAACTCCTGGTCTCCCGCCTGTCGCCACGCCGACTTGGGTTTCAGCAGTATGTACATTTCTGCCGAGTTGATAGGGTCAGTGTGCGCCCCGACTTCGCCGCGGCCGATCCGGGTAACCACTTCACGGACCTCAGGGATTTTCATCAGCCGGCGCTCGACGATCATTGTCGTGCGTTTGCTTTCTTCAAGCGATATGGAAGGCGCCATGGTCAGCCGCACGATGACCGTGCCTTCTCTCAGTTTTGGCGTGAACTCCGAGCCGAGAAAAGGGAAGATCACTGCCCCGACGGCCAGCAGGGAAACCGCGAGTACGACCGCCGCCTTTCTGTTCTGCACGAAGAAGTACACCAGCGGCCGGTACCATGCCAGCAGCCTGTGCATGACGAGCGACTCGCGCGGAGCGTGCTCTCCATCTGCAGCCTTTGGTCGCCGCATCAGGAAGTTGCTGAGCACCGGTGCCAGAAAGATCGCGAAGATGAGCGAGCCCAGCATGGCCAGGGCAACGGTGTACGCCAACGGACGGAACGTCTTGCCTTCCACCCCCTGGAGTGTAAACAGGGGCAGAAAGACTACGATGATGATAGCGATGGCAAAGATGATCGGCCGTCCGACTTCGGCGCATGCCCGGGCAATAACGTGGATACGCGCCTCCCGCGGGTCCGCCTGCCTCAGGAGGCGGTCGACATTTTCCACCATGACGATAGTGCCGTCCACCATCATGCCGATGGCAATGGCCAGCCCTCCCAGCGACATGAGGTTCGCCGAGATCCCGAAGTATCGCATGGCAATGAACGCAAAGAGCACGGAAAAGGGGATGGCGATTGCCACGACCATGCTCGGGCGGAATCCTCCCAGAAACACCAGAAGCACCAGGGCGACGAGGGCGATACCCTGCAGGAGGGCCGTCGTCACCGTGTTAACCGATGCATCGACGATATCTTTCTGACGGTAATAGGGAACGATCCGCACGCCCTCGGGCAGTGCGGTGTTGATTTCAGCGATCTTTTCCTCTACCCGGTCGATTACCGTGGAGGCGTTGGTACCGAAGAGTTTGATAACCATTCCCGCCACAACCTCTTCTGCGCCGTTTCGTGTCTGAAGGCCGCGACGGATCGCTCCGCCCACTTTCACGTCGGCCACGTTGCGCAGGTATACCGGCCTGCCGTCGTCGGTTTTGATGATGATATTCCTGAGATCTTCGATTCCTCCAGCCAGGCCCACGGAACGCACGATGAACTGTTCTGCGTTCTTTTCGATGAACTGTGCCCCGACATTGAGATTATTGGCCCTGATTCGCGCTATTATTTCCTGGAGCGTCACGTCATACCGGAGAAGCGCGTCGGGAGCAACGACCACCTGGTACTGTTTCTCGAACCCCCCGATGCCGAGGACCTCGGTGACGCCCTGGACGGTCTGGAGGTGGAACTTGACGATCCAGTCATGGATGGTGCGCAGCTCTTCGAGGGAGTAACGGCCGGTCGTGTCCTGCAGATAGTAGAACAGCACGAGTCCCATCCCGGTGGAGATGGGGCCCATCTGCGGATCACCGAAGCCCGCGGGGATCTGCTCCCGTGCCTCCTGGAGCCGTTCGTTCACGAGCTGCCGGCAGAAATAGATGTCCATGCCGTCTTCGAAATAGATATTGACGACCGAAAGACCGAAATTAGAGACGGAGCGCACCTTCTCGACGCCGGGCAGACCGGTCATCGCCGCCTCGATAGGGTAGGTCACGTATTTTTCGACCTCTTCAGGGGCCAGCCCTTCGGTCACCGTGAATACCTGCACGAGGTTGGGCGATACGTCCGGGAAGGCGTCGACGGGCAGTTGACGGTAGGAGTAATAACCGGCCGCCATCACCAGCACAGTCAGAATGATTATCAGCAACCGGTTATGGAGAACAAATGTGATGAGTCTTCCCATGGTTTTCTCTGCTCCCGTTAGTGGTCATGGTCGTCGCCGAAGGCACCCTTGGAGAGCTGAGCCTTCAAAGTGAAGGCGCCGGTACCCACGTAATGCTCGCCGGCTTCCAGGCCGGAGACGATTTCCACAGCGGTTTCGCTGGTACGTCCCACTTCCACGGGACGGGGTTCAAAGCCCTCTGCTGTCCGGACGAAAACCGCGGTCTTGCCGGCAACTGACTGCAATGCCGTCTTCGGAACGGCCACGGGGACCTGGACCGTGTTCGCGGCAACCTTTGCGGTAATGAACATGCCGGGCAGGAGCTTCCGGTCGGGATTCTGGAGTATCATGCGTGCCAGGGCCGTGCGCGTGGTTTCTCCCAGCACCGGGCCCACGTAGGCGATCTTACCCGTTACGTCAGGAACGTCGTCACCGACTTTGATTACCACGTCCTGGCCTGCACGTATTGAGGAGAGATCTTTCGGATAGACGCTGATGTCCACCCAGACCGTCACGAGGTCGGCAACGACGAAGACCTCGGACTCCTCCTTGACCGCCTCTCCCAGGACAATATGTCTTTCG
>DMKB01000026.1:0-1127 GCA_003454665.1 Nitrospiraceae bacterium
TCTTCGATATGCTCCATAATACCGGCTACCACAACCGTCGTTCCGTCGGAGACGGCATCGACATCGATCTCCACGGCGTCCTCGAGATACTTGTCGACAAGGACGGGACGTTCCGGAGACGCCTTCACCGCGCGGCTCATGTAGCTCCTGAGGCTTTCCTCGTCATAGACAATCTCCATGGCCCGTCCGCCGAGTACATAGGATGGACGCACCATTACGGGATAGCCGATTCGATTTGCCGCCTCCACCGCCTCGTCACAGGATACCGCCGTACCGCTCTCCGCTTGCGTCAGCCCGAGGGTATCCAGAAGCTCCTTGAATCGTTTTCTGTCCTCTGCCCGATCAATGCTGTCGGGTTGGGTCCCGAGGATGTTCACTCCCTCGTGCTCAAGCGGCACCGCCAGCTTCAGCGGGGTCTGGCCGCCGAACTGGACAATGACCCCCGTCGGCTTTTCTCGCTGTATAATATGTAAAACATCTTCGAGTGTCAAGGGCTCAAAATACAGCCGATCCGATGTATCGTAATCCGTACTCACCGTCTCGGGATTACAGTTTACCATGATCGTCTCGTAGTCGTCCTCCTTGAGGGCAAACGACGCGTGGACGCAACAGTAGTCAAACTCGATCCCCTGTCCTATTCTGTTCGGTCCGCCTCCCAGGATAACCACCTTTCGCCGTGCCGTGGGATTTGCCTCGCACGCGGCCTGCGCTGCCTCCCTGCCCCGCGCCCCCGGCCCCTTGACCCGGTAAAAAGGCCTCTCGTAGGTGGAATACAGATAGGGAGTAAAGGCCTCGAACTCTGCGGCGCAGGTGTCTACCGTCTTGAAAACCGGATGGATTCCGAGTGCTCGTCGTGCTTCGCGAACAGCATCCTCCGTGGTCGTGAGCAGCATGGCGATTCTCCGGTCGGAAAAACCGAACTCTTTGGCCTTGCGCAGGGGGTGATCGATGGAGGACCGGTATCCGGTCTCAGCGCCCTCCGTGCCGGAAGGGTGCACCGGAGCCAGAAGCGCGGCGCCCTCATCCTTCAGCTGCTCCTCCATCTCGACAATCTGCCGTATCTGGTGCAGAAACCAGAGGTCTATTTTTGAAAGGTGGTAAATCTCATCGACGGTGATCCCCATGCG
>DMKB01000026.1:1170-4712 GCA_003454665.1 Nitrospiraceae bacterium
TCCCAGTCCCCATCACGGTCTCGGCGCGACTCGATGCCACAGAGGTCGATCTCAAGGGAACGAATGGCTTTTTGAAGAGACTCCTTGAAGGTCCGTCCGATTGCCATGGCCTCGCCCACGGACTTCATCTGCGTGGTGAGCGTCTCGTCTGCCTGGGGGAACTTTTCAAAGGCAAAACGCGGATACTTCACGACCACGTAATCGATGGCAGGCTCAAAAGACGCGGGCGTTGCCTTCGTGATATCGTTCGTAATCTCATCAAGCGTATATCCAACGGCAAGTTTGGCCGCTATCTTTGCGATCGGAAAACCCGTTGCCTTCGACGCCAGGGCCGAACTGCGCGAGACACGGGGGTTCATCTCGATCACGACCATCCTGCCGTCCCGGGGATTCACGGCGAACTGGATATTCGACCCGCCGGTGTCCACGCCGATCTCGCGGATAATTTTGAGCGAGGCGTCACGCAGGACCTGGTATTCCTTGTCCGTAAGCGTCTGTGCCGGGGCCACGGTAATGCTGTCGCCCGTATGGACCCCCATGGCATCGATATTTTCGATGGAACAGATGATGACAACGTTGTCCTTGTTGTCACGCATCACTTCGAGTTCGAATTCCTTCCACCCGACGACGGACTCCTCGACGAGGACCTGGTTCACGGGACTCGCATCGAGGCTCCTCGCGATCATCTCGGCGAATTCTTCCCGGTTGTATGCGATGCCGCCGCCGGCGCCCCCAAGGGTAAAGGCAGGACGGAGGATCGCGGGAAACCCAACGTCCTCCAGGACTTCATGGGCATGTTCCCTGCTCGTGGCCAATCCACTGCGTGGAATCTCGAGCCCGATATTCCCCATCGCCTTTTTAAAGAGCTCCCGGTCTTCCGCTTTTTTGATTGCCGGAAGCTTGGCGCCGATCAGTTCCACACCGTGCTTTTTGAGCACACCTGATTCGGCAAGCACGACGGCAGTATTGAGCGCCGTCTGACCGCCCATGGTCGGCAAAAGCGAGTCCGGGCGCTCCCGCTCGATGATCTTTTCGACAACAGCCGGCGTGATGGGCTCGATATAGGTCCGGTGCGCCATTTCAGGGTCGGTCATGATCGTCGCCGGATTCGAGTTGATGAGCACGATCTCGTACCCTTCCTCCCTGAGCGCCTTGCACGCCTGCGCGCCGGAATAGTCAAACTCACAGCCCTGACCGATCACAATCGGCCCGGAGCCGATGATGAGAATTTTTTTAATGTCCGTTCTCTTGGGCATGATGAAAACCTCTTGATAATGTTATTGCAAAAGTCAACGTGCGAATTGCAAAGTGATAAATGTATGGCGTTGTCTTGTTCAAATTTACATTTTGCATCCAGTCACTCAAACTCCTGGATCCAGCCGTTCTCAAGGTCGCAGGCCTCCATGATCCCGACGGCATCGTCATATTCTTCTGCCGTTACTTTCCTGGCAAGGGAACCGAACTCCCCTGAGCGGTACGCGGGAAAGTACTGGCCCATGAGGCTGATCCAGACGTCCCGCGATATCTCCCCGGCAAGAAACCGCATCGTCCCTTCGGTCCCCGACCGGTTGCCCGGCAAGACCAGGTGCCGCACGATCAGGCCTCGCTGCGCGATGCCCCTTCCGTCGAGGACCAGGTTGCCCACCTGGCGAAACATCTCCCTAACCGCCGCCCGGTTGATCTCTCGGTAGCGCGGCGCCTCGGAATAGTGCATGGCCGGTTCATCATCGGAATACCGCATATCAGGAAGATAGATATCGACGATCCCGTCTAGAATGCGAAGCGCTTCAAGCGATTCATACCCGCTTGAGTTGTACACGATGGGCAGGTCGAATCCGCGCTCCCGTGCTATCCGCAGCGCTGCTAACACCGGGGGCATGAAATGGGTCGGCGTCACCAGGTTCAGATTATGACACCCCTGTTCCTGGAGCCACAGCATCTGGCAGGCCAATTCTCCGGGGGTACGCTCTACGCCGTTTCCCTGCTGGCTGATGGGATAATTCTGGCAGTACACGCACCGCAGGCTGCAGTTTCCGAAAAAGATCGTCCCGGAACCGCTCACCCCCGAGAGGGGGGGCTCCTCGCCATAGTGCGGGGTCACGCTCGCTATCAGCGGGTTCCGTCCCGAACGGCAGAAACCCGAGGTATCATTCTCCAGCCGCTCAGCGCCGCAGGCCCGTGGACAGAGCCGGCATTGCTTCATGAGCGCATAGGCAGCCTCGATCTTTTCGTCAAAATCGCTCTGGGTGAAAGAATGCAGCATGGATACACACTTCGGCGCCTACGTTTTCTTTCCTTTCGCCCCTGCTTTCAATTTTGTCCCCTGGCGGGCACCAGACGGCGACACAGCCTTCTTGCTCTTTTTTTGCGCACTCGCTGCTTTTTTCGCTTTTGCCCCGCCTTTCCCTGGGACCGTTTTTTTCCCCTTCTCCATCATATCCAGGAAACGGGTGAACAGATATCGGCTGTCATGGGGGCCGGGAGAAGCCTCGGGATGGTACTGGACGGCAAAGGCCGGAAGGCTTTTGTGCCGGAGGCCTTCGCAGGTCCTGTCGTTCAGGTTCACGTGCGTTATTTCAACTGCATCCCCAACCGAATCCATGTCGATTGCAAAGCCGTGGTTCTCCGCGGCTATCTCGACGTTCCGCGTCGCGAGGTCCATGATCGGCTGGTTCCCACCGTGGTGACCGAACTTGAGCTTATACGTCTTCCCGCCGAGGGCCAGCCCCAAAAGTTGCTGCCCAAGGCAGATGCCGAATATCGGCTTCTTGCCGAGAAGCACTTTAATATTCTCTACGGCGTAGGCAACGGGCTCCGGGTCTCCCGGTCCGTTCGACAGGAACACTCCGTCGGGATCCATCCCGAGCACCTCTTCCGCCGGCGTCCGGGCAGGCACCACCGTTACGGCGCACCCGGCGCTTGTGAGCAAACGGAGAATGTTGCGTTTAATCCCGTAATCGTAGGCAACGACTCTATAGCGGGATGCCGGTTTCCCGGTGTACCCGTGCGAACTGTCCCATACGCCCTCATGCCACTGGTACGGTTGTGCGCAGGTGACTTCCTTCACCAGGTCGCGGCCGCCGAGGCCCGGCGCTGCTTCGGCCTTTGCCGCCAGCCTTTCGGGGTCCAGGTTGGTTGTGGATATCACTCCCTGCTGGGCGCCGTAATCCCGGATATGGCGCGTGAGCGCCCGAGTGTCGATTCCCTGTATGCCGACGATCCCGTGCTCCTTCAAGTATTCCTGGAGCGATTTCTGAGACCGCCAGTTGCTCGGAAGGTCCAGGTCCTCTTTCACCACAAAGCCTTCGACCTGGGGATCGGCAGACTCCTTGTCCTCATGGTTCACCCCATAGTTGCCGACCTGGGTGTAGGTCATGGTAACGATCTGGCCCTTGTACGATGGGTCCGTCAGAATTTCCTGGTACCCCGTCATGCTCGTATTGAACACGACCTCTCCCGTGGTCTCTCCTTCGGCGCCGAAGGAGTCGCCTTCGAAGACCATGCCGTCAGCCAGCACTAACATCGCTCTCTTCATAATGCGA
>DMKB01000042.1 GCA_003454665.1 Nitrospiraceae bacterium
TTTCATCCTCGGCGTTTTCCTCATTTATGTCGACAAGGCCCTTTCCCTGGCATTTCCTCATACCATTGCCAATGCGCTTCTGCTCATTGTTTTCGTTCTCGCAACCCGCGCCCTCCATATCGACGGGCTCGCCGATACGCTCGACGCTGTCATGGGTGGATATGACAAGAAATCCCGCCTCCGGATCATGAAAGACAGCGGCGTCGGAACCGCCGGAGCGCTGGGGATTGTTTTTGTCCTCCTGACAAAATATCTCTGTCTGAACGATCTTCCCCCTTTGTATAAAGCCGAGGCCCTGCTCACCGTACCCATGCTCAGCCGCTGGTCCCATATTCTTATGGCCTTCCGCGCCAAGTACGGCCGCGATGAAGGAATGGGACGGGCATTCGTCGGACACCTGAGACTCAGCGGGGTGATCGCGGCATCCGTCATGACCATTCTGCTCACTGCCTGGGTAAGCGGGCTCTGGACGATTTATCTCGTAATCGGTGTGGCGCTCTTCACCTTCCTCGTCCGGCTGTACGCGGTACGAATGTTCGGCGGCGTGACAGGCGATGTCATCGGCGCCGTGAGCGAAATGAACGAAGTGTTGATCCTGCTCTTGTTTGTGGCACTCTCGATGGGAGGGTAACGGCATGTCCACGCGGGTCTATCTCATGCGCCACGGCGAGGTGGTGAACGGCGGTGAAAAGCGGTACAACGGCCATATCGATATCGATATCACGCAGAACGGCGTTGAGCAGATGCACCGCCTTGGCCGCACGCTGGTGGGAAAACCCCTGGCAGCGGTGTACTCCAGTGATCTTATCCGCTCGAAAAAGGGCGCAGAGATCATAGCGGGCCGTCTTCACCTGAGTTCTTCACCGATGCGCGAATTGCGGGAACGGGGTATCGGCGTATGGGAAGGCCTTACCGTCGATGAAATAAAGGGACGCTATCCCGCAGAATTCACTGCCTGGAGGGCCGATCTGCTGAACTACCGTCCTCCCGGCGGCGAGTGCCTGCTGGATGTGCAGGACCGGATCCTGCCGGTGTACCGGAACCTGGTGTCACAACACGTTGGCCAGGAGATTGCCATGCTCCTGCACGGCGGCGTGAACCGGGTCATTCTCGCCCATGTCCTCGGCATGGACCTGAACAACCTGTTCCGGATCGAGCAGGCCTTCGGCGCCCTTAATATCGTCGACCATTACGACGACGGCATGGCTGTGGTCAAGCTGGTGAACGGCTAGCGCACGGTGAAGCGGGAGCGCCAGAAAACCGTTGACTTTGTGTTGAACGTGCGGTATGGTGAATCCAGTTGAGGAAAAGAAGCTGGGGGAGCCGATAGGCTGAGAGTCCTCGTGACGGGAGGACGACCCTTGGAACCTGATCCGGATAGTGCCGGCGTAGGGAAGGCGAGAACATGATGTACCTGAAAAACCTTTCCAGCCACGCCCCGGGCGTGGCTTTTTGTTTTGTAATAGCAAGATTCATGAACCACAGATAGCCTAAAGTCAGAAACGGCCACTCGGGACGCAGAGGAATACTCGGTGTGCTCGAAAAAGAGCATAACGATATTACCCGGAGCAGTACTATACGCCACAGAGATAGCCGAGGACACGGAGAGGGGACTGGCTTGTAATAAGTAAAATACCGTCTTACTTAATACTTCTCGGTGATCTCTGTGCCCTCTGTGGTAAAATTTGAGTCTTATCTTGCAGGGGAGGGAGCATGAACATTTCGCTGAACGGGGAGAAGAAAGAGATACCGGACAATGCGACGATCCTCGGCTTGCTGGAGTTTCTGAAGACCCAGCCCGAGCGCGTGGCCGTTGAGTTGAATCTGAACATCGTGAAAAAAGACGCATACGGCACAACGAACATAAAGGAAGGCGACAGCGTGGAGGTCGTTGCGTTCATGGCTGGTGGGATGGATTCTTAAAGGCGCCACGGGGAATGGTAAACAGGCTCGACTCGAACGGTTCCACGGCGGAGGCCCTTCGCTCTGCCGCGCACGAGTGCCGTGAGTACCGCAGTTGTCCAACGTCATCAGCCTTGTTCCGGCAGCACTTCCGCTTTGCTCGTGCTGCTTCCGGTGGGCCGGTGTTACAACGATCTGCGGGGCACGTCAGGAGCGCGACACACGCTCAGGGCCGTCCGCCACTGAGCATCCCGTTGCGGGAAAATCGAGAATGAAAGTTGAACAATAAGGAGTGAAGGTTTGGTATGAATGACGACAAGCTGGTCATAGCAGGAATAGAATTCACCTC
Source organism: Nitrospiraceae bacterium (assembly GCA_003454665.1). Classification (GTDB taxonomy): domain Bacteria; phylum Nitrospirota; class UBA9217; order UBA9217; family UBA9217; genus UBA9217. The sequence continues at coordinate 2,252 of DMKB01000042.1, forward strand.
CCGCCTCTGGGTGGGGACAGGAAAGTACAAGGATTTTGAGGAGACGAAGAAGGCCATCGAGGCGTCGGGAACGGACGTCGTGACCGTGTCGGTGCGGAGGGTGAACATCATCGACAAGAGCAAGGAAAACCTTCTCGACTACATAGACCCGAAAAAATACAAGATCCTGCCGAATACGGCGGGCTGCTACACGGCAAAGGATGCCATTCGCACTGCCATGCTTGCCGCGGAGGCAGGGATTACGAAACTGGTGAAACTCGAAGTGATCGGCGATGAAAAGACCCTGTTTCCCGACAATGAGGCGATGCTCGAGGCCACACAAGTGCTGGTGAAAGAAGGCCTGATCGTACTGCCCTATATGAGCGACGATCCAATCATGGCGAGGAAGCTTGTCGACATCGGCTGTCCCGCCGTGATGCCCCTGGCAGCTCCGATCGGGTCCGGTCTGGGAATCAGGAATCCCTATAACATTAAGATCATCATGGAGACCGTGAAGGTCCCGGTTATTGTCGACGCCGGCGTGGGGACCGCTTCGGATGTTGCCGTTGCCATGGAGCTGGGCTGCGACGCCGTGCTGCTGAACACGGCCATCGCCGGCGCGAAGGACCCGATTGCCATGGCCGAGGCCATGAAGCACGGCGTTATCGCCGGCCGCCTTGCCTATAAGGCCGGCAGGATCCCGCAGAAGCTCTACGCTACTGCCAGCAGCCCGCTGGAGGGAATGATCGGGAGTTGATCAGATACCAGTGCAAAATGAAAATTGCAAAATGCAAAGTGAAACAAAGTCTTTGAAAATTTGCATTTTACCTTATACAACTTGCAATGAGGGTTGATTTCAAACTTTACCTGATTACCGACCGGCATGCGTCTGCGCTGCCGCTGCCCCAGGCAGTCCGGCGCGCCCTCGAGGGCGGTGTGCGGGCGGTCCAGCTGCGGGAGAAAGATCTGCCCATACGCGAGCTTCTGGCCCTGGCACAGGAACTCCGTATCATCACCAGGGAGTTCGGGGCGAAGCTTTTCATCAATGACCGTATCGACGTGGCTGTTGCTGTTGAGGCAGATGGTGTACACCTGGGCACGCAGAGCATTCCGGCCTCGGCGGCAAGGAAGGTTGTGGGCAAGGACATGCTGATCGGCGTTTCCACCCACGGCAAGGAAGAAGCAAGGATGGCCGACGCCTGGGGAGGAGACTTTATAACCTTCGGGCCTGTATTCTCGACGCCGTCCAAGACCAGGTACGGACCTCCAGTGGGCTTGGAAGCCATGAGAGGGGTAAAAAGTGTTCTTAAGCTGCCTGTTTTCGGCATAGGGGGTATAAAAAGTGGGAATGTGGAGAGGGTTTTGGAGGCTGGTGCTGACGGGATCGCCATGATCTCGGCAATCCTGGCGGCTGATGATATAAAGAAGGCGGCAGAGGATGTTTTGGCGCATATCGATCAGAGATAATGACTCTTACGTATTTTAGTTGAAACAACGTTATTGCCATGCGTGGACAGGCAAGAGCGCGCCCCCGAAGAAAAACCGTTTTCGCGCAGAGACGCAAAGACGCAAAGAAAGGATAAAGCGTATAAAAATATTTTGGCCGGAAAACACAAAGATAAACAAGATCTTGGTTTATGAATTGCTCATCAAAATCCTACGGTCTCCCCCGAGCCTCTGTCGATGTTTCTCTTTGCGTGCCAAGTGGCCGTTTCTGGTTCTAGGCTATTGGCGGCTTTGCGCGAGACGGGCATTTGCAGTTGTTTTTTAACGTTATTACGAATGGACCAAAATAATTACAGGGAAAGCACAGGATCCGAGCTTTCTCTTCGTAACGCGAAGCGAGGTTTACCATGACACAGATTATCGAAGCACAAAAAGGGAATACTACTCCGGAGATGGAGGCTGTTGCCCGGGCAGAAGGCGTGAGCCTGGAGCACATCATGCAAGGCGTTGCCGACGGCACGATCGTGATAACCCGGAACAGGGTCCACGGATCGATTGCTCCCTGCGGAATCGGCCGGGGGCTCAGGACGAAGATCAATGCCAATATCGGCACGTCGAAGGACCGGATGTCCGTCGGGGAAGAGATCGACAAGCTCAAGGCCGCGGTCTCCGCCGGGGCCGACGCGGTGATGGACCTCTCTACGGGCGGCCCGATCGTCGAGATTCGTAAAGAGATCCTGAAACAGTCGACGGTTGCCGTGGGTACGGTGCCGATTTATCAGGCAGCAGTCGAGACTGTCGAGCAGGGCAAATCAATCGTGCAGATGGACCCGGAGCTCCTGTTCCGCGTCATCGAAGAGCAGGCAGCGGAGGGTGTTGACTTCGTGACGGTGCACTGCGGCGTGACTCTGGGGAGCGTCGAGCGCCTCAAGCGGCAGGGACGGCTTATGGACGTGGTCAGCCGGGGCGGCGCGTTCCTCCTCGAATGGATCATCTATAATGATACGGAAAATCCCCTCTATACCCATTACGACCGCCTGATCGATATCGCGAAGAGATATGACCTGACGCTTTCCCTCGGCGACGGTATGCGGCCGGGAAGTGTTGCCGATGCCACGGACCGGGCCCAGATCGAGGAACTCATTACCCTCGGCGAGCTGCGGGACGTTGCCCTCGACGCCGGCGTGCAGGTGATGATCGAAGGACCGGGCCATGTGCCGATCCAGCAGGTGGAGACGAACATCAAGATTCAGAAAGCGCTGTGCAAAGGGGCGCCCTTCTATGTGCTCGGCCCCTTAGTGACCGATGTGGCGCCGGGATATGACCACCTTACCTCTGCCATCGGCGGAGCGATCGCCGGCATGGCGGGCGCGGACTTTCTGTGCTATGTCACTCCTTCCGAGCATCTGCGTTTGCCGGACCTCGATGACGTCCGCGAAGGCGTGATCGCGTCCAGGATTGCGGCCCATGCCGCGGACATCGCAAAGGGCGTGCCGGGGGCAATGGACTGGGACCGGGAGATGTCGAAGCGACGGAAAGCCCTCGACTGGCAAGGTCAGATCGAACTTTCGATCAATCCGGAAAAGGCCCGCAGGCTGCGCGAATCGAGCCTGCCGAAGGAGTCCGACGTCTGCACCATGTGCGGCGAATTCTGCGCCATGAAGGGCGTGAGCGAGTACCTTAAAAAAGAGAGCGTTAAAAAATAAGGAGAGATCATGGTCATGAGCGTGAAGCGTATCGTGCTTGCCGTAGTCGTCGTTTCGTTGCCCTGTCTTGCCCAGGGAGCTGACAAGGCTGTTGGGCCTGAAGTGATCCTGGAACCGCAGACGCCGGGCCGGGGCGAGATTATGCTGGTGACGGTGAAGAACGCCGTGAAGGGCGTAGAAGGGAAGTTTAACGGCAAGAAGATCTATTTCAACCCTTCCCATGATTCCTTCAAGGCCATGGTGGGAATCAACCTCTACGCAAAACCGGGAAAATACAACCTTGCTCTTTCCGTTGACGGCAAAAAACTTCGGAAGACGGTAGTCGTGAAAAAGAAGCACTATCCGCTGCAGCGATTAACGCTGCCGAAGGACATGGTCACGCTGTCTCGGGAAAACGCGGCCAGGGTCAGGAGAGACGCCCGGAAGTTCAAGGCACTCTGGCCGGGCGAAACAAAGCGCGTATGGGCGGGAACGTTTATGAATCCCTTGGAAGGTGAGGTCCGCAGCCGGTTCGGGCTCCGCAGAATCATTAATGATATACCCAAAAGCTCCCACACCGGCGTTGATGTGTCCGGCGATATGGGCGCGGAGGTGCGGGCGCCGAATGACGGCGTTGCCGTCCTCGTCGACGATATGTACTATTCGGGGATATCCCTCGTCCTGGACCACGGTCAGGGCATCTATACCATGTTCTTTCATTTGTCGAAGATCACGGCCAAATCAGGACAGAACGTCAAAAAAGGCGAGGTCGTCGGCCTCGTGGGTTCTACGGGCCGTTCCACGGGCCCGCACCTGCACTGGGGCGTGCGGATGCAGGGTGCACGCGTTGATCCCGTCGAATTGCTCAAGCTGGACCTGGAATAAATAAAAGGGTGGGTCTTCCGGGTTTGGTGTAGGTTTTTCACTTAGTTGATGTGGA
>DMKB01000372.1 GCA_003454665.1 Nitrospiraceae bacterium
CATTGAACCGATTGACGGGTCGGCTAACTTCCTCTTCGCAAAACTTACCTCCACCGACGCGGGTGAACTCACCCATGCCCTCGGTCGCCGCGGCATTCTGGTCCGCGACTGCTCATCCTTTCCCGGACTCGGCAATCAGTACGTGCGGATTGCCGTGAGAACGCGCCGTGAGAACGAACGACTCGCGCATGTGCTTGCCTCCGTTCTTGCCGGTTAACCATGCCGCCAAAAAACATTTTGCAAAAACATCTCCTCTGTGATAAAGTAAAAATTGATGCACTTCACAGAAAGGTCGAATAAATACAGCGGGTAAGCGTGTTTCCGCACTGATGCCGGAACGCATTCCGTACGTCCCAGGTGCGTTGCGCGTTTCTTCTCCGGTTCGTTCGCCGGGAGTTTTTCATCCCAGCCGTGCCGAGGAGAAAATGAGCGGAGGATGATAACACGGAGGTTGATCATGGAACCGATTTTGTGCCCGTTCTGCGGCGGGATAAATATTCTTCAGGATGATGATTACAGTATTGAACTGGATATCGAGTACTGGACCGTCCACCATTGGGATTGTCTGGACTGCGGACAATCATTCGACAAAATAGAGATCCTTCCCGCGACAAATACGTTTGAGGAAATCAATGAGAGCACCATTCACTGAAGACGCCCGCCCGGGACGGATGCTCTCCGCCGGTTCTGTTCCGAGGTCGGACAGGCCGACGGCTGCGCTTATTGATCTCGACGCGTTGTCGCATAACTTCAGGGAGGTCGTTCGGCGGAGCGGCGGCAGAAAGGTCCTGGCTGTCGTCAAGGCACAGGCATACGGACACGGTGCGATCAGGGTGTCCCAGCACCTCCTCGGCCTGGGAGCGGACATGCTCGGCGTTGCCCTGGTCGAAGAGGGTCGGGAACTGCGCAAGGCCGGCATCGGTGCGCCCGTGCTGGTTATGGGTGCGGTGTATCCCGAACAGGCTGAAGCGATCGTGCGTTGGGACCTGACCCCGCTCGTGTACAGCAGGGCCGGAGCTGTGGCCCTCGCGGATGCCGCCATGAAGATGGGAAAGGACGTTACGGTCCATGTCAAGGTGGATACCGGCATGGGCAGGATCGGGTTGCCGCCTGAAGATGCCGGGAGCTTTATTGAAGAGATAGTGAAATTAGAAGGTCTGCGGCTCCAGGGCATTATGACGCACTTTGCCGATGCTGACCTGCGGGACAAGCAGTTTGCGGAACGCCAGATGCAGCGCTTCGAGGGGCTCATGCACGTTCTTGACGAGAAGGGTATTCCCCTCCCCGTCCGCCATGCCGCGAACAGCGCGGCAGTGCTTGACTATGAACGCGCGCTGTTTACCATCGTACGGCCCGGCTTGATGTTATATGGATACAGCCCCCTCGAAGGGGAGAGGCAGGATGTGGACCTGCGCCCGGTTCTGTCGCTCGTTACCCGCATCGCGTTCCTCAAGAGGACGCCTGCCGGCATTCCCATCAGCTACGGCAGAACATTCGTCACGAAGCGCGAGAGCCTGATCGCAACCATACCCGTCGGGTATGCCGATGGCTACCGCCGCGGTCTCTCTAACTGTGGCGAGGCCATTGTACGCGGCCTGCGGGTTCCCGTGGCAGGGCGGGTCTGTATGGACATGACCATGCTCGATGTGACGGATGTGCCCGGTGTGTGCGAGGGAGACGAGGTCGCGCTGATTGGGGCCCAGGGGAGTGAGCGTATCACGGCAGACGATATCGCGGCAAAAACGGGTACTATTTCGTACGAGGTCCTCTGCGGAATCAGCAGTCGGGTCCTGCGGGTGTATATATAATAGGGAAAGTTCACAGTTCACAGTTCACAGTTCAAAGTTCAAAGTTCACAGTTCAAAGTGCAAAGTGCATAATGCAAAGTTCGAAGTTCAAAGTGCACAGTTCAAAGTGCAGAGTGCAGAGTGCAAAATTGCGGATTCATAAATTCATTTTGCATTTTCAATGCACCATGTTCAATTTTCATTTGAACGGAGTTCGCATTGACTAGCTGGCTCGAAACAGCGGGTACAAAGATCTACTCGGTTATCACGGAGATGGGCAGGGTGCTCATCTTTCTGAGCCAGACGCTTCAGGGGACGGTGAGTCGACCGTTTTTTCTGAAGAATGTCCTGAAGCAGATGGAGCAGATCGGCGTGAACTCCATACCCGTCGTGCTGACCACGGCGCTCTCGACGGGCATGGTCCTTGCGCTCCAGAGTTATACCGGGTTCAAGCGATTCGGCGCCGAGTCGCTGATCGGAACCGTGGTTTCCCTCTCTATGACGAGGGAACTGGGGCCCGTTCTCACAGGCCTTATGGTGGCGGGCAGGGCCGGCGCAGCCATGGCTGCCGAACTCGGCACCATGCGGGTGACGGAGCAGATCGATGCACTCGCAACCCTGGCGACGAATCCGATGAAGTATCTTGTAGTGCCCCGTTTTATCGCGAGTACGATCATGATGTTTTTCCTGACCGTCCTCGGGATGATAATTGGGATTGCCGGCGGGTACTTCGTGGGGGTAAAGATACTCGGCACTAACCCGGTCACCTATATCAACCAGAGTATCGACAATACCGAGGTGACGGACATCTGGTACGGGTTACTCAAATCTCTTGTATTCGGCGCGGTGGTCGGTCTCATCGGCTGCTATAAGGGATTTAATACTGATGGAGGAGCGGAAGGGGTCGGTAAAGCCACAACGGGCGCTGTCGTCGTGTCTTGTATGCTGATACTCATACTGGATTACTTCCTTTCGGCGCTCTTGTGGTAATGACGGGCGGCATGGAAAAGAGTGACCGGTGGGTTCACCGGGGGCAGACCGGTTACCCCGCACGCACTGTTCTGGCTGTGCTGTATCTGAATGAATGATAGAGATTACGAATCTTCATAAGAGTTTCGGCGACTCGCAGGTGCTCCGCGGCGTGGACCTTACGGTCCATCAGGGAGAGAGCCTGACGGTGATCGGCGGCAGCGGG
>DMKB01000374.1 GCA_003454665.1 Nitrospiraceae bacterium
CTGCACGTCCAGGGTCGCATCAAAGCGTTCTGAGACTTGAACCTTGAGATATACTTCCGCGATGGTAGTGTGGTCTAGCGGTGACTGATCTGCGCCCTCCACGCGGCCATAGGCGATTCCTATTTCGTCATTCACGCTGCCCCACAGCTTCCCGCTAACATTCAAACCGCCTGAATTCAACGCATCATAGTCGACAATGGCGTCATCCGCCTGCCGTCCCAGCCGCACAAAGATGCCGAGTATGTCACCCAGACGTTGATCGAACGAAATGCCATAGCCTTGACGCTTTTCAAGGCCCGTCCCGGTCGACGCCGGGAATTGTTCACTCGTCGTAAATGCCATAAACCGGTAATTCCCTTCGCCGAGAGCAGTCATGAGCCGGTAGCCTGCCTGAAGGGCGTAATAATTATAGCTGTTATCAACGTCATTCTTCGTGCTCATACCCACGACGTGGAGCGTGAAATTGGTGAGGAGGAGTTCTGCCGCGCCACCCATATCGTAGGCAGGCAGGGTCGTGCTCGGATTGCTTACGAAGGCGTCGTTCATGAACTGGGATACTTCATCACCGGCAAATTCATTCTGGGCGATATATCTCGATGCGTCGATAAAACCCCAGGTGATACCGAGCGTCTCGGTATTCGACCGGCGAAACGTGTGCTTGTACCAAGCTTCGAGCAAGTTGTCCCGATTGCTGCCGTTGATACCGACCAGGTCATCCTCGAGAGTATCTGCATAGGGTACGAACGAAAACGGCACGAACGTATTCAAGGCGTTCCCATCCGCATAGCTCAGGGTCACCTGAAATTCGTCGACATCTGAAGGATGATAGTTCAGGCCGATATCAAGGACAAGTGCTCCCCTTCCCCGGTCTTCACCACCACCTTCGTCGTAGACGACATACTGATAGACGCTGGTCAAGGTACCGTCTATGGATAATTTTTCGTCTACATCGTATGCCAGTGCCGTACCGGAAAAAACACTTGCAATAAATGCACTGAGCAAAATGCTTTTGATCATGGTATGCAACTGCCTCCTTGCCCCGCGGTCATTGGCTAGCGGTGTTTTCGATATTGATATTCATTTTCACTTGTTATGCCAAAAAAATCAGCTTCCGATTCATGCGCAGCAGAACCGGCTCGATGCGGTCCACACGCTGCATCCTGAAGCGTCTGCTTCTCCGCATCCGAGAGTCGGTCACCTGCCCGCTGAAACTTCTCGTAGTCGCTCCGAAAGCCTAACATGACATCCAGATAGGCTCTGGCAGCCTCTTCCCTGCTCATTAATAAACCTCCTTACTGTCGCATAGCGGAGAGGGTAAAATTCGTCGTCTTGTCGTCCCGCCATGCACCATGCGCTTTGCGCTCTGCCTATACCTTCTTCACAAAAATCTCTTTCGTGATATCCTTATCCACGGCGACCATGGTTTCACCGAGCTGGATGACATAGGTCGGCTTCTTCTGGTGCAGCTTGACGAGACTGCCGGGCACCAGCCCCATGGCGGAGAGCCGGTCGAGCCGTGAATGGGAACCCGGTGTAATAAAAACGATTTTTGAATTTTCCCCCGGCAGCAGGTCGGAAAGGGGCCCCACCAGCGGTTTCATTTCCTGCTTGAACATGGCACAACAGTCTCCACGCGGGATCGGCTTACCGTCGGGAGAATTCGGCGGATGGCCAAGGAGCGAGCATACACTGTCCGTCACCTCCGGGGACAGGATGTGTTCGAATTTACAGGCCTCGGCCTCGGCCCCTTCGACGCTGAAGAGGTCATGAAACAACCGCAGGGAGAGTCGATGCCTCCGGATCAGTTCCCTGGCCCTTTTTTCTCCCTTCGGGAGAAGCTCGACTTCCTGGTCCACAATGGAAATCCATCCGTTCTCGGTAAGTCCGGTGAGGGCTTCTTCTCCGCCCTCTATCTCGCTGTTCTCAATGATCTGGTCTCGTCCAAGGCTTCCTTCTTCCCGCAAGGTCCAGATCATCTCGAGCAATTCATCCTCTTTTTCTATTTCGGGTATCACGCACCGGGCCGGATGACCTGCCTGTCCCTCAGCACTCCTTAATTTATGCCGTTCCTGCATAGCTCCTCCTTTTCCCTATGAGGGATGATGGATGTCCGTTCGCTGCGCTCACTTGGATGAAGGACGAATACTGTGTAATGTACTTCTTCCCTCATGTATCTGAGTGCTTGCAGAAAGAGTCTACCTTTCGTTCCATAGCTGTAAGCATGGCAAATATATGATCGTAATTCTTGTCTAATTGGTCAAAGGTATCCCTGGCAATATACTCACATCGTAATGCGAACTCCAACCACGTTTGAGTCTCTGAAGCTTCTTGTGCTGCATCGGACAGTTTATTGAGAAAAACAGCCTTATATCTCCGCTTTCCCATCCTTCGGCAAGATTCGAACATACTGACCGTGATGATCTGCGCATCTGATCGACAAGCGAATACCGTTCTTCTTTGGGAAATCCTTTGGATATCTCGAATGTTTTCATGGCAGCATCAAATGCAAGCCGATACACGTCCAAATCCCGCACACTATTTATCCTCGTCATCCCTCGTCCCTCATCCTTCATCTCTCATCCCCTACAGCGCCACCTTCAGCGCTCTGAGCAGCACATTCAACACACCTCCGACGGCAAAGGCAAAGGGAAATATGAACGCCACCATCGCGAGGGCCGTCTTCACACCCCGCTCCTTCATCATCATAAAGAAATTCGCGATACAAGGCACAAAGAGCGTAATCACCACGAGACTCACCACGATCTGGACGGGATCCATCATCCCTGCCTTAGACATCATGAACAGCCCCGCGGCGCCGTAGTCCCTGCGCAGGAATCCTATGATGAAGGCCTCTGCGGCCTTGCTTGGAAGGCCGAGGATGCCGACGACGAGCGGGTCCGTTATCTTCTGGAGAAATTCAAGAGCACCCACCTTGTGTCCCACGAAAAGAATGAACGTCCCGAGAACAAAGAGCGGAACCGCTTCTTTCAAATACCATTGGACCCTGGCGAGTGTTTTGACCAGAATGTTCGTGAACTGCGGCACCCGTATGGGCGGCAGCTCGAGCACGAAATCAGAGGGATCTCCCGGCACCAGCCTCGACGTCATATACCCGACGAGGAGCATGACACCGACCACCGTTCCGACCCAGACGACGGTCGCCAGGCCGGAAAGTCCCGCCACCATGCCGAGGATAACGCCGAGCTGTGCGGAGCAGGGTATTCCCAGGGCAAGCAGCAGGGTTACGAGAATCCTCTCCTTCCTCGTTTCCAGGATACGTGTGGTGAGGGTGGCCATGGTAACGCACCCCAGCCCGAGGATCATGGGAAGCACTGCCTTCCCGTTCAGGCCCATGATCCTGAATACCCTGTTCACCATGACCGCCAGACGCGGTAGATAGCCGGAATCCTCGAGTATCCCGAAGGCAATGAAGAAAAAGCCGACAATGGGCAGGACGATAGCGATTGCATAGGTTAAAGCCATGGTGATAATGCCATACTCGCCGATAAGCAGTTCCTGAATGAACTGGACCGGGAAGATGAATTTCACGATCTTCGTTGCCCAGGGATTCAGATACTCGCCGAACACCGCTTCTTCCAGAAAATCTACGGCAGTCCCGGCTCCGAGGACACCGACAAACTGGTAGACCAGATACAGCACGGCGAGGAGGATGGGTATCCCGTACAGAGGATGCGTCGACAACCGGCTGATATGAAAGGCCACGGTCGACCCGGTCCCGGCTTCATGTTTTCTCAATACCTGTGCCAGGATTGTGTCGGCTTTTTTGGTCCGCTGCTGATTAATGAGGTAGCCCAGCGAATTATGGTACTTCGACTGAACACCCTGCCGTATGGCGTCGATCTCCGTGACAATGTGGTCCTGCAGATGCGCATGGAGCCAGTCCTTGAGGCTCTCGTCGCCGGCAAGAATCATGAGCGCAAGGGCACGCCTGGTAATTGGTGCCTCCGGCAGAAGAGCTGAGATGTCCCGCACCCCAGCCTCGATAGCGTCATCATAGTGAACGATGACCGGTGACGTCCGGGGATGAGCAATACCTTTCAGGAGCCGGTCTATCCCGCTCTTCCTGATAGCGACGGTCTTTACGACTTCGATCCCCAGCAGACGGGAGAGCTCATCCTGGTCGATCTCGATTCCACGGCTCCGCGCTTCATCATCCATGTTCAGATCGAGAAGGAAGGGGACTTCCATCTCGGCGAGTTGGAGGGTGATCGTCAGTCCTCTGCGCAGGTTCTTTGCATCCGCCACCTGGACCACCACGCCCGAGCGGTCGGACAGAAGCATGTCCCTCGTCACCCGCTCATCCTCCGACATGGGGATCAGGCTGTTCACCCCCGGCGTATCGATGACGAGTGAGCGGGATTTGTTCAGAACGGCATTCCCGTAGGCAACCTCCACCGTGGTCCCCGGGTAATTCGAGACCGTAACGTATCTGCCCGTGAGCAGTCCGAACAGAGCGCTCTTGCACACATTCGGATTACCGAGGAGG
>DMKB01000186.1 GCA_003454665.1 Nitrospiraceae bacterium
ATTCCGACATTTAGTATCTCACCATTTTTTGTTAAATATCGGCATCGTCGCCCATTCAGAGAATGCCCCCGTGTGCAGGATGTTCCCACAAATAGTCAACTTCTCAAAAAATCGGATTACCAACCTCCAGCACTCGCCCTGCTCTTATAAGGCGAAACAGACATAACCTAAGTTGGACGTCGTTTATAATATAGCACACATGAGCAATAAATGCGAATGTTATCAAGCAGTTCACGCCACATTATCCGCGTAACCGAGAAAGGCCCATCGGCCCCTTGCAGCATCGGCCCTTTTGAAGTATATACTATTTTATGTTCCATGATTGAACCTGCATTGCATTCGCCCGAGGAACATGCTGCTCTTCGCATACAGCCTCCTTGAAGGCATATTTAAATTTATCCTTTAGAGAGATCTTTTCAACAGTTCCCGTCATCGACGATAATAATTTCGCATTTACGATAACCCTGCTCCTGCATTTTTTCAACGCATTTGCCCGTCCATGCAGTCCGCCCGTACACCGGGATGACTATGGATATGTTCATGCTCTCCGCCCTACGGCATATAGATGATAGCCCCTATCATGAGGACCCAGAGGATCCCCACACCCATGATCTGCCCGTCGCGGATAAGGGCGTCCGTGGGATCGCCCTTTCCATCCTTAACGATGTAAATGTACCGGAGCAGACCGAAGGCGGCTACCGGCACGGTGTAGAACAGTTCGCTCCTGTGCTCGAGGGTATAGAGCGCATAGGTTACGAGGGCGGACGACGCTGAAAACCAGAGAATGCCGCGGAGAAAAGAGTCCGTGTAGAGGGTAAGGCTTTTTCGGTGCCGGTGAGCTTCATCACCAAGGGTAACGAGTTCCCCCAGCCGCTTCCCGGCGGCAAGGAGGAGTGAGACCATAAAAACCGTGAGGAAAAGCCAGCTCGTAACCGGTATGGTAAACGCTTCCCCTCCGGCCAGCACGCGTATCAGGAATCCAAAGGCGATAAAAAAGATATCAAGGATCACCTTATTCTTGACGAAAAAGGTATAGCTCAGAGAGATCAGCAGATAGACGCCGAGCAGGCCGCTGAACCACGGCGATATCGTAAACGAAATGAGGAATGCGGCGGCAAAAAGCAAAAATGCTATAACCAGTGCGAAAGGAACGGGGATGTCCCCCCGGGCGATCAGCCTGTTTCTTTTGACACCGTGGTTTCGGTCTGCCTCGATATCGTTAATATCATTTATGATATAACTACAGCTCGCGACAAAAGAAAACGAAAGGAGCGCCGGCAGAACGTTCGCAAGAACATCTGGTTCAACCATCTTCCCTCCAAAAAAAGGTGGAAAAAGGAGCAGAAGGTTTTTGAGCCATTGATGAGGGCGCAGAAGCGCTATATACGATACTAATTTCATTGTTTAACGAGAGATTCCTTGTCCAGTTTTTTAAGTATCTTGACCGCAAAGGGCTTGTACATGTTGTCCCGTTCCTGCTGCACAAATTTATTCAAATATAACCGCGCATTTTTTTCGTCGCCCATGATCCAGTACAGTTTTCCCGCATTGTAGAGGCCCTGTATGTATGCCGGGTCCTTCTCGTATGCCATGAGATAATATCGAATAGCCCTTCGGTACCTTGTGTATCGCTCACCCTTACCAGGGTATATGTGCTCCAAACTACCGATGATCCCGAGATAGAACTTCGTTGATTTCTTCGATACAGCGGCGGCCTTCAGCATGAATTTTTCATACTTTTCATACTCTTTCTTTGCATAATACATCGCCGCATAGTTCTGCCAGAGATAGTCCCTCTTAAAACCCATCGCTGCGGCTGTGTCGAGGTGCTCTTTTGCCTCTTCATATTCCTGTTCTTCAATAAGAGCCACGGCAAGCCCTACATGGGCACGATGAAATTGAGGCGATTTTTCCGCTGCGTCTCGCCACAGTGCTACGGGATCTGTCCACAGGACGACCCGGGAGATCGTCGGAATCGCCAGGAGCATCACGGCTGCAACAATGACAATATAGGGTATCTTCCTCCCGTAGGTCAAGAGCACAATCGCTGCGGAGATCGAAAACCCCACCATCGGCAGGTAGAGATATCTCTCGGCATAGGGGGTCCAGGCCAGCTTCCCGAGCAATGCCATAATCGGCGGGACAATTCCGGTGAGAAGAATCAGCAGCGGCAGCCGCAGGCGTTCATTGCGGTAGAACAGTACGGCACAAAGAGGCAAAACAAGCGCCAACACGGCAATACTCAGCGCCTTATTGATGTCAACGATGGCGAAGTTCAGGGGAAAGGGATAGAACAGCTTGCCCAGGTAGAATCCATAGGCGCTGATAAAATCCCCTATTGTCGAGGTAGAAGGTTCAATAAAAGAGAGCACCCTTGCCGTGCCGCGATCGACGACCCCGATGCGGCCACTTCGCAGGACCATGTAGACCGCACCGGCAAGGAACAGAGAACTGTTGATTAAAACAGCATTTTTGAGCGGGACCGCATCCTTTCGTAGCCAAAAATATATCGGCGCAATCGCCAAAAGGCCGATTGACGCTTCTTTTGCAAAGAGCGAGAACAGGAACATGAGAAACATTCCGGCCAGCGCAAAGAGATCGGGATCATTCTCCTTTTTAACAAGAAGGATCACGGTGAGCAGGAAGAACAGGCAGCAGAGAAGGTCCGTCCTTGCCGCAATCCAGACCACGGCTTCGGAATTCAGCGGATGAAGAACAAAGAGTAACGATGCGATGAATGCATATTTATCCTTCCTGCCGCTGTCCCGCATGAGTTCCAGGGTAAGATAGTAGACGAGCAGACCGTTCACGAGATGGATGAGGATATTGACGAGATGGATCGCTACGGGGGCTTTGCCGAATAACGAGAGGTCCAGTTTATACGATAGGGCTATAAGCGGCCGGAAATACATTCCTCCGCCTGAAAAGAACAGGCTCTTCAGCGACCGTTCGGTGGATTGAATATTTAGCAGAATCTCCCGGTCATCAAGGCTGAAAAGACCGGCGTTTACCGCATCATGGTACGTCAGAATACCTGCTGATACGACGACACAGATATACATCAGTCTGTTCGTCAGCACATCATTGTTATTCATCTTCTTGCATATCCATCGTGTCCGGAACATTAAAAAAAAGGGGCATGTCTTCACATGCCCCTTCACACGCAAAACCGCGAATAGTGCCTAAATACCGGTCCAGCCGGTGTAAGTAGACTCGCCTACAGCCAAGTTATCATGATTAGCATTGAGATCGGTATAAAGTGATTGACCCTTCCAAGTCTTATCCTTCAGCGTCCAGATTGACGTCGTGCCGTTCGATGAGGAGTAAATAATATCGCCATTGTTATTTTTGCTCGAAATGGTAAAATCCTGGTGGGATGTCGCGCTCGTATCTGTATCATACAGGATCTGCACGTTGTTAGCCGGCTGAAACTTCCAGTCCGTTCCTGGAGTAAAATCTTTTACAGCGTCAATTTGACCGGAAAAAGCTACTGCCGGTATGGCCAGCATGATCGCCATTATCGCTATTATCTTCTTATGCATGGTGCCTCCTTTAATTATCTCACAAGTGATAGTATGACTCTGCAGTTGCATGACACTCAATTACTCAGCTGGATAGGTCTGGTAGTCGGTCATATACGCTTCCAGCACCGTCTTCAGGTTCTTCAAATCACTGACTGCCGCGGCGTTGTACGCTTTCGTACGATACGCTGAAAACTGCGGGATCGCGATAGCTGCGAGGATCCCGATGATGGCCACCACGATGAGCAGCTCGATCAGGGTGAAACCCTTTTTGCCTTTCAGTCTCTTAAACATGTTTTGTC
>DMKB01000053.1 GCA_003454665.1 Nitrospiraceae bacterium
TCTGTGTTCTCTGTGGCAAAAAAGGAGACGACCCCAAAATAAAAAAATGCGCCTAAAGGCGCATTTTTATATACTTCTCTCTTCTCTCTGCGAGACCGATCCTTTTTTTCTTTTCCCTGCGCGTGTCATCAAGTCTCGACCTTCGCTCCATTCAGTCTTTACGTGGTGGGCCCACCAGGACTCGAACCTGGGACCAACCGGTTATGAGCCGGTAGCTCTACCAACTGAGCTATGGGCCCTGCGATAATGCAAATTTCAAACCTCAAAAGGCAAATCCTAAACAATGCCGAAGCTCCAAACTCCCAATTTGGACATTGGAATTTATTTGAGATTTGGTGCTTGGTGCTTGTAATTTGTTTCACCGCGGGTTGTATATTGGCACAACCGCCAGGAAATGTCAAGAACCCGGGCTCCGCAACGGCGACGCCTTACTCCATAAAGCTCTTGAGCTGTTTGCTCCTGCTGGGATGACGGAGCTTCCGGAGCGCCTTGGCCTCGATCTGACGAATGCGCTCACGGGTCACTTCGAACTCCTGGCCGACTTCTTCGAGCGTATGGTCCGTGTGTTCTCCGATACCGAACCTCCAGCGGAGCACTTTTTCTTCGCGGTCCGTCAGCGTGTTCAACACCCGCCGCACCTGATGATGGAGGTTCTTCCGAATCGCCGAATCGAGGGGGGACATGACCTTTTTGTCCTCGATGAAATCGCCGAGATGGCTGTCCTCTTCCTCGCCGATCGGCGTCTCGAGGGAAATCGGCTCCTTCGCGATCTTCATGATCTTCCGGACTTTTTCCACGGGCAGCTTCATCGACGCCGCGACTTCCTCGGTTGACGGCTCCCTGCCGAGTTCCTGCACCAGACCGCGGGACGTGCGGATCAGCTTGTTCATCGTCTCGATCATATGCACGGGGATGCGGATCGTACGCGCCTGGTCGGCAATGGCCCGGGTAATGGCCTGCCGGATCCACCAGGTGGCGTAGGTGCTGAATTTATACCCCCGCTGCCACTCAAACTTGTCCACGGCCTTCATGAGACCGATATTTCCTTCCTGGATCAGGTCGAGGAACTGGAGCCCCCGGTTCGTGTACTTCTTGGCGATCGATACGACGAGCCGGAGGTTCGCCTCCACGAGCTCGCTCTTGGCATACTTGGCCCGTTCTTCGGCCCGCTCGTAGGCCTTGAGTGCCTTTTTGAGGTTTTCCGCCGGCACGCCACATTCCGCCTCTATTTTGCGGACTTTTTTGCATGAATTCCGGTAGGCTTTTTCAAGTTCCACGAGGTCCGCCTGGCGCATCGCGAGCCTGCGCGCCGCGTTCTTGAGTTCCCGGTCTCCCTGGCGTACTTTCTTGAAGGTCTCCTTCAGTTCGGCAATGGTCAGCCCTGATTTACGCTCGAAGCTCCGGACCTCGCGCTCACACTGGCGAATGTCGTTACACATCTCGCGGAATTTCATGACCACGCGGTCTGTCTGCCGGCAGTGGAGGTTGAGGGCCTCCAGTTTATCGAAGAGCGCGTGCCGGGCCTCCTGGGCCTTTTCCCGTATCCCGTTTCGCTTCGCCTCGCTGTGTTTGCCGCTCGTGATATGGTCGATGAGGGTGGCGAGGCTCTTGCTCTGGCGTTCTATCTCGGTAATAAGCTTCAGCACCCGCGCGTGGAGCTCTTCCTCGTTCTGCCCCTGGAGGTCGTCAAAGTCATCGTCGCCCGAGTGAATCACCTCGTTGATGCTGACCTTTCCTTTGCGCAGCTTTTCGCCCAGGTCACGCACCTCCCGCAGCGAGTACGGGACGCTGTAGATGATCTGCACCGCCTCCCGCTTGCTCTCCTCGATGCGCTTGGCGATCACCACCTCGCCCTCTTTCGACAGCAGCGGCACAGTACCCATCTCTTTCAGGTACATGCGGACCGGATCATCGGTCTTGCCGGCCCCGACTTCGACGCCTTCCTCCTCGGCTTCTTCTTCAGCGCCGTCCTCGGAGTTCATGTCGTCGTTGTCGCCGCCCTCTTCAAGGTCGCCGCTGCCCGCAGCGCGCGACTTCCCGTCGCGGGTGGAATCAACGAAGGCCATCCCGAATTCTCCGTCGGCAAAGAGAGAGATGATGCCGTCGAGGTTTTCGCCGGGCACCTCTTCATGGGCGAGCGGCTCGCCTGCCACATCATAGGCGACATACTTCCGCTCCTTGCCCCCTCCGTTGGTTTTCTTTGTTTCTCCTGCTTTGCCCCGATTAGACATACGCTGGTGCTCCTTTATATAATCCAACATTATGGGTTCTAAACCGTTTTCTCATCCTGGACCGCATGCCGGCCCTGCAGGAGCCGCTGCTGCTCCTCGAGCAGCTTCCGGAGTCCTACCTGGTCTCCCCGGGCTTCGACCTCTTTGATCGATGCGCTCAGGGCCTTCATCTTCCTTGCATGTCCGCGCTCCTTGATCCGCGCCACACAGTCCTTCCCGGTCCTGGCGGGATCATTATACTCCGTATCGAGGACCGAATAGTGGGCGACCAGCCGGTTCAACTCCTCATCTCCGTCTCTGAGAAGCTTTGCGGGATCGAGTCTGCCGTCTTGTTCCAATGCTCTAAAGATCTTCTCCACCGCTCTACGAAAAAGAGGATCGGTAAATTCCTGAGGGTGGATCATGTCCCTGATGCTTCGAGCGATTTCCTCGTCCTTGAGCATAAGGTGGAGCAGGATATGCTCGGCCTGAGGTCTTCTCATCTGTTCGGGTAAAGGCTCTTTGCCCGAACTCCCTTTACGATATTTATTATCCTTAAATGCCTCTTGTCGAAATATCGCTTCATCTATATCTAATTTATCTATAATTTTTTTAATATAATAGTTCTGAATATTTATGTCTGGTGTCTTTTTTACAAACGACACAAACTCGCGCGCAACATCCACTCGCTCATCTATAGGTGAGATCGGTCCAATTTTAATCGTCTCAGAAAAAACAAAATCCATAAGCTTGACTGAAGACTTAAGAACTCCATCAAACTCTCCCTTCCCCTTCATGTTTAAAAATGTGTCAGGATCGCTACCATCTGGCAGTGAGACAACGTTTACTTTCATGCCGCCTTGGGCTAAAGCATCAAATCCGCGAATAGTAGCCTTCACCCCGGCAGGATCGGGATCAAAGATCAATACCACCTTCTGGGCAAACCGCCGCAGCACGCGGAGATGCCCCTCCGTGAGGGCGGTGCCGAGCGTCGCGACGGCATTTTCCACGCCGTGCTGGTGGCAGGCAATGGCGTCCAGGTATCCCTCGACGATGATGAAATAGCCCTGCCGCCGTCCCTGCTCCTTCGCCCGGTCCAGGCCGTAGAGGACATTGCTCTTGCTGTAGAGCGGTGTCTCCGGCGAGTTCAGATACTT
>DMKB01000254.1 GCA_003454665.1 Nitrospiraceae bacterium
CGAATAGTGATTGAGCCACTCCAGCAGGCGCAGGTCCCGTTCGTCGGGGACCCGCCGTGCGTCCAGGAGCACGACGACAGCGCGGACCTGCGGGGCGTCCTTGAGATAACGCTCGATCAACGGCGCCCAGGCGTCCACCACCCGCTTCGGTGCACGGGCATACCCATAGCCGGGCAGGTCCACGAAATAGAATTGATCATTGATCATAAAAAAATTGATCATCTGTGTCTTGCCGGGAGTCGCGCTTGTCTTGACCAGGTTTCTGCGGTGGAGCAATGAGTTAATGAGGGACGATTTGCCTACGTTCGACCGGCCGGCGAAGGCGATCTGTTGTCGTGCATCGGAGGGAAACTGTTTGGCGCTTGCGGCGGAGGTGATGAATTCAGCAGAAAGAATTTTCATTTCATATTATGGGGAACCACGGATGGACACGGATAAACACCGTGAAAAGAAAACGTAAGGGCACGGCATGCCGTACCCTTACGCGTGATGTTCTTTGCTCCTTTGCTCCAGTTGGTACTCTGTCTACTGACTTCTGACTTTTGCATTCTGTCTACTGTATGATGTCTTCTGCTCTCAGGCTATCTTCTCGTAGATAAGCATCGGCTCGGCGGCGCTGTTGATGACCTCGTCATTGATGATGCACTCCCGGATGCCGGGTTGCGAGGGAACGTCATACATGACGTTCAGCATCACGTCCTCGAGGATGGCGCGCAGGCCGCGGGCCCCTGTTTTCCGCGCGATGGCTTTCTTCGCGATGGCCTCGAGTGCCGCGTCGGTAAAGTGCAGCTTGCAGCCTTCAAGGGAAAGGAGCTTCTGGTATTGCTTGATCAGCGCGTTCTTCGGCCTCGTCAGGATCTCGATGAGGGCGTGTTCGCTGAGTTCCTCAAGGGTCGCAACGACAGGCATACGGCCGACGAATTCCGGTATGAGCCCGTATTTCAGCAGGTCTTCCGGCTGGAGGCTGATGAGCGTTTCGCTCAGCTTCCGCTCCTGCTTACTTTTGATGTCCGCGCCGAACCCCATGGTCTTTTTCCCGATGCGCTGGTCGATAATTGTGTCCAGCCCGACAAACGCGCCGCCGCAGACAAACAGAATATTCGTAGTGTCCACCTGGATGAATTCCTGATGGGGATGCTTGCGCCCGCCCTGCGGCGGCACGCTGGCAACGGCGCCCTCGATGAGCTTCAGGAGCGCCTGCTGAACACCCTCGCCGGAAACATCCCTGGTAATAGAGGGGTTTTCCGCCTTGCGGCTGATCTTGTCGATCTCGTCGATATACACGATACCACGCTGCGCGCGCTCGACGTCGTAGTTTGCGTTCTGCAGAAGCTTGAGGATGATGTTCTCGACATCCTCGCCCACATATCCGGCCTCGGTAAGCGTGGTCGCATCGGCGATGGTAAAGGGCACGTCGAGTATCCGCGCCAGGGTCTGGGCAAGCAGCGTCTTGCCCACGCCCGTCGGGCCGATCAGCAGAATGTTGCTCTTCTGCAGCTCCACGTCCTCGCCGATCTCCTGCTGTATACCGATCCGCTTATAGTGGTTGTGAACGGCCACGGACAGTATCTTCTTGGCGCGCTTCTGCCCGATGACGTACTCATCGAGCATACGGTTGATCTCCGACGGTTTGGGAAGCTCCGGCGCCTTGGTCTCTTTCGCTTCCTCCCACTCCTCGGCGATGATCTCGTTGCACAGATCCACGCACTCATTGCAGATAAAGACCGAGGGGCCGGCGATGAGCTTCTTGACCTCTTCCTGTCCCTTGCCGCAGAATGAGCATTTGAGTGGTGTAGTATGTTCCTGCTTCTCTGCCATAACGCTATTTCTCCTTCACGGCTCGCGCCTGCTTTTTGGCAATCACGTCGTCTACGAGTCCGTATTTTTTCGCATCAACGCCGGACATAAAGAAGTCCCGGTCCGTATCCACCTGGATCTTCTCGATGGGCTGCCCGGTGTGGTTGGAGAGGATCTTGTTCAGGGTATCTTTCATGTTCAATATTTCCCTGGCATGGATCTCGATATCCGTCGCCTGCCCCTGGAAGCCGCCCATGGGCTGGTGGATCATGATCCGGGCATGGGGCAGGGAATACCGTTTGCCCTTGGTGCCCGCTCCCAGGAGAAGGGCCCCCATGCTCGCTGCCTGGCCGATGCAGATGGTGGAGACGGGGCACTTGATATAATTCATTGTATCATAAATTGCAAGCCCCGAAGTCACAATACCGCCCGGTGAGTTGACATAGAGATAGATGTCCTTGTCCGGGTCATCAGCCTCCAGAAACAGGAGCTGCGCAATCACCGTATTGGCCACGATATCGTCCACCGCGGTTCCGAGAAAAATGATCCTGTCTTTCAGGAGCCGCGAGTAAATATCGTACGCCCGCTCGCCGCGGCTCGTTTGCTCAATTACCATGGGAATCAATGACATGATGTAGTCTCCGTTATTGCCTCGTGGGGGTCGAAAATACCGACGGTAAGAAGGATGTCCGGTAGTCGTTATGGAGCGAGTCGTTTCTCCAGCTTTTTGAGTCGCTTAATTATAAACCTTCTTCGCCCGGGAAAGCAAGTGGTTCAAGGTCTTTTCCTGAAGCAGTGAAGCGCGAAGATTTTCCATGCCTCCCTCGACGTTTGCATAGTATTTCTTGATCGCCTCCACTGGCTGCCCGGCATTCCGGGCAATGCCCGCGAGCCCGGCGGCGAGCTCCTGGTCGCTGACCGTCACTTTTTCCTTTTCCGCGATCTCGTCCAGGATCAGCATTCCCTTCACCCGTTTCTCCGCGAGCCCGTGCCCTTCTTCCCGGAATTTCGCCTCATCAATCGATTCCGCTGGAGCGCCCTGGCGGGCCATGCGCTGGGCCTGCTGCCTGATCATGGCCTTGAGCTCTTCTTCCACCATGCTGGCGGGAATCTCAAAGGAATGGGCCTCGACAATTTTCGAAAGCAGCTCTTCCCGCTGTGCCGATTCCTGCTCCCTCCCCTTCCGCACCTCCACGTCTTCCTTGATCCTGACGCGCAGTTCTTCCAGGGTCTGATGGTCGCCGATGTCCTTGGCAAACTCGTCATTCAGCTCGGGCAATACCTGCTTCTTGATCTCCTTCAGCGCAACGGTAAAGGTCGCATCCTTTCCCGCAATCTCCTTGTTGGCGTAATCACCGGGAAAGGTGACCTGGATCTCCTTTGTTTCCCCTTTGTTCATGCCGACGATCTGCTCCTCAAAACCGGGGATCAGCGATCCCTTGCCCAGGGGGAGCATGTGGTCCGCGGCCTTTGCCCCTTCAATGGGCTTGCCGTCGTGAAACCCTTCGAAATCAATCACCACGGTGTCGCTGCCGTCCACTGCCCGGCCTTCGACGACCTCGAGCTGGGCGTACATCTCCCGGAGACGGTCGATGGTCTGGTCGACTTCCGGGTCCGTCGCCGCCACGTCGGCCTCCTTCACCTCTATACCGTCGTAGGTCCCGAGCTCTATAGTGGGCCTCACCTCCACGGTAGCGGTAAAGGTGAGGGGCTGCCCCTTGGCAAACTGGATGTCGGTGAACTCGGGCACGACGACGGGGTCCAGATTGTTCTCCCGCACCGCCGCAAAGTACGACCTCGTGATGAGTTTGTTGATCACATCGCCCTGCACCTGCTCGCCGTAGTGCCGCTCAACCAGGTCCCGCGGGGCCTTGCCCTGGCGGAAACCGGCAATCTTGGCCTTTTTCCCGATGTCGGCAAGGGCCTTGTTGGTCTCCTTGGTCAGGTCCTCGAGCGGCACATCGATGCGGATTTTCTTCTTCACTGCACTGAGATCTTCAACTGCTGTCTTCATAACGCTGCTCCATTTTCTGTTGAGAATATGAGATTCATGGACAAAAATCCACGCAGATAGACCTGAAAAACTTTCTTAGCCGCGAATATCCAAAAGTAGGCGTTTCTAAGCGACACGAATTAACACGAATTATGAAAAACGTATGACTGTGTTTAACATCACCATTGGGGTAACAATAATAACTGCTTGACGATTCGATTGATTAGCGCTTATTCGCGAATATTCGCGGCGACTGCCGTCTTTTGGTGATTGTTTTTTCCCCCAAGCCCTGGTGTTATCCGCCTTTTCCGCGCACATCCGCGTCCCAACAGTATTTCTCCTTTGGTGCCATACGAATCACTCATTTGGTCGTGGTTGATTTTTTTCCAAGCCCCGGCTTTATCCGCTTTTTCCGCGTAAATCCGCGTCCCAACAGTATTGCTCTTTTGGTGCGAGAGGGGGGACTCGAACCCCCACGGTTGCCCACCAGATCCTAAATCTGGCGCGTCTGCCAGTTCCGCCACCCTCGCTCCGTGATGAAAAAAGCAGTGCGCCTCCAGGCAGCGGTGGAGCCCCTCCAGTCCCGCTTATAGCGGGACCGCGGGGTCATACGCTGCCTGCTGATCACTGCTCCTGATACGATAGTGCGTGAGCCGTGAGAGATTCGAACCATCGATCCGCAATTATCGGAAGACGAAAAAAATAATTCATGGTGGAGCAGATGCTGATATCGCAGTGGAGCACCTCCAGCATTCAAGCCAGGCGTGATTGAACAACGCGACATCCCGTCCCGCTATAGCGGGACCGCGGGCTCAGACACCGGCCCGTCTGCAGGGTTTCCGAAAAGGATGGTAAGGATTTTGGTACGGCTTCCGAACCTAGAACGCTGTAAAATATACCTTTTTTTCACGGTCCTGTCAACACTATTCTGTTCGCCAGGCTCTTGGCTAATTTTTTTAAATACGCTATAATATATATTATGCATATACGAAACTATGCATTGTTTCGCTGCTTTATGAAATCCGGTTGCCTGAATGCCGCGCCGTTTGTTCCGTAGATGAGGCAATTTCCAGGCAAAACTGCCACCGGGATGACAAAACACACGTATACATGCAGCAACGAGGATGAGGATATTATAATGGACTGATATTTTCATGCTGTCCTTTTCACACTGCCCCTTGAAAGGCCTCCCACCTGAGGGCATGGAGCGTGGCTGCAATGAAGGAGCAGCTTTATAATAAAAAAGCGCATGATGCCAAATCGTTCCAACTCCAGGCGGAGCAAATAAAGCAACTCTACCGGAATGCACCGCTGGGGTTGATCGCCTCTCCGATAAATGCCGCAGTCCTGGCAATCGTGCTCCGGAACGTCGTCCCCTCTCAGGCTCTCATTCCGTGGCTCGCCTGTATTTTTCTCGTTACGATCTTTAGGCTTCTGCTGCTGCAGCGATACCGGCAGGTACTCTCGACATCCGTTGAGGCAGGCAAATGGGGTACATGGTTCACCCTGGGAGCCGGCCTGTCCGGCGTCACCTGGGGTTCGGCCGGCATCTTTCTGTTTCCCGCCACATCCATAGCCCACCAGACATTTATCGCCTTCGTACTCGGCGGGATGGCTGCAGGAGCTGCAGCGACGTATGCGGTCGTCACGCCGGCTTTTCTCGCATATGCGGTCCCGGCCCTGTTCCCTATCATCGTTCGCTTCTTCGCCGTAGGCGGCGAGATACATACCGCCATGGCCGTCATGCTCCTGCTATTCGCGATACTGATCATAATCGTGGGAAGGCAAGTCAACTCGGTGACCCTTCTGTCCCTTCGGATGCGGCTCAAAAACATCGGCCTCATCGCGGATCTGATTTCCTCAGTGACGACTGCTGAAAAACTGAATAGGGAATTGTCGGAGCATCGCACGCATCTGTCAGAGCTTGTAGATGAGCGCACGGTCGAGCTGATGAAAGAGATCGATGAACGCAAACGGGCGGAAGCCGAGATGCGGCGCACTGCCGAGCGCTTCCAGTCGCTCATTGAGAACGGCCTGGACATGATCACGGTTCTCGATCCGGATGGAAAGATCCTTTATGAAAGCCCCTCCATCGAGCGGCTGCTCGGTTACAACGATACGGAATTAACGGGAATGAACATTTTCGAATTCCTGCATCCGGAAGATCAGGATGCCGCCGTCGAGGCGCTCGCAAAAGTTACCGGAAAATCCGGAAAGACGGAAAATGTGGAGGTCCGTATAAAGCATAAAAACGGTACCTGGAGACTCCTGGACGCCGCCGGCAAGAGTTATGTCGACGATACGGGAGAAGTGAAAGTCATCGTCAATTCGCGCGACGTCACGGACCGCAGGAATATGGAAGATAGTCTTCGCCGGGTGCAGAAGCTCGAATCGCTCGGCGTCTTCGCGGGAGGACTCGCCCATGACCTGAACAATGTCCTGGTCGGCGTCATGGCCAATATCGATATTGCGCTGATGTCCCCGGAATTGGAAGAGCAGACGCGCCGGAGACTGGAACAGGCCATGAAGTCCTCCGATCGGGCGAGGGATTTAACCAATCGGTTAGCCACATTTTCAAAGGGAGGCGAGCCTGTCAAAAAAATCCTTTCGATCGGACACCTCATCAAGAATTCCTCCGATGTGGCGCTGAGCGGCGCCAGCGTCAGCTGTGAAGTTGCCGTTCCCGAGAACCTCTGCCCGGTAGAGGCCGATGAAGGGCAGATCGCCCAGGTAATCAACAATATCCTGATCAACGCCGTCCAGGCAATGCCGCGGGGAGGAGTGGTTCGGATAAAATGCGAAAATATGCCGGCCGGCTCAGATGACGCTTCAGATATACAGGAAAAACGACATGTCAAGATAACCATTGAAGATCAGGGGCCCGGCATTCCTGTTGAGCACCTGGACAGGATTTTCGATCCTTATTTCACGACAAAACA
>DMKB01000281.1 GCA_003454665.1 Nitrospiraceae bacterium
TTCGCATGGGGTAAGGCAGAGGTCAAAGGCTTTAAAGCTTTACCCAAGCCCGCGCGTCACTAGAGCGAACAGTGAAAGAGTTTAATGTATTATTTTTCAAGAGGTTCTCTGTGTCCTCTGTGGCAAAATATTTGATAATTCGTTACGTTTTCCAAGGAGGTAGAGCATGAGCAAAACACTCAAGATTGTTCTTATCGTCGCAGCGGTAATCGGCGTCATCACATTGTTCATCCTTATGGGAGGGATCGGTGCGTACAACAAGGTCGTGACCATGGATGAAGCAGTGTCGTCCCAGTGGGCGCAGGTGGAAAACCAGCTCAAGCGGCGTTATGACCTGATCCCGAACCTCGTTGCAACGGTGAAAGGATACGCAAAGCACGAAAAAGAGCTATTCGAGAACATCGCCGAGGCGCGTACCAAGTACTTCAAGGCGCCGACGGTGAACGACAAGGTCCAGGCTGCCAACAAGCTCGAAGGTTTCCTGTCGCGGCTGCTGGTCCTGCGGGAGACCTACCCCCAGCTCAAGGCAAACCGGTCCTTCCTGAAGCTCCAGGACAGCCTTGAGGGCACAGAGAACAGGATCGCCGTGGAACGGAAACGGTACAACGACGCAGTCCGCGTGCTGAATACCTACCGGCGGACGGTCTTCGGCCGGTTCTTCGCGGCCCTGGCAGGTGTTGAGAAGGCGCAGTACTACGAGATTCCTGACGCGGAGAAGGCCACGCCGACGGTGAAGTTCTAAAATACGTTCATATGTTCTTGACTCCAACCCTCTCCCCGGCAGGGGAGAGGGTTTATTGCTTGTCCTATCTTCGATTCGCAGCCACGGAAGTCACTGCCTCATTTTTTCCGCATTACAAACCGTTCTCCATCAGAGAAACCACGTCGTTTCTTCCGATCCCTGATTAGTTGGGCCATGAATGAAATTGCATAAACATCAAAATAACTGATTCTCGAATGTTGTGCATTGTGGTACAATAATAGTCAAGAGTATGAAACTTAGTGCATAATAATGAAACTGCTTGACATCTCAATGCACGGGAGCTGTGAGTGAGGATTTCAGGGCATATAAGAGGCCGAATGCTGCTGGCAATGATCGTGATGCTCGCCGGCTGCGGTTCAGAAGAGGGGCCGGATTCTCTCACCTCCCATACGGGTACCGGCAACAGGATTACCTGCGTTTCCTGCCATAGTGTTGCTTCCGCGACGCGGCGGCAGATCGTGGGCGTTGGGGGGGATTTCAACAGGGAATCCCATCATGTCATTGATTACAGTGATCGAAACAACGAGATCGTGACGGATGACGACTGTCTCGTATGCCATCATCTGGGCAATCACGGGAAGGGGACGATCTGGCTGAACGACAAGGACGATCCGGACCAGATCATCGTCTATCAGCCCGGGGATCCCGCGAGCCTTGAACCGTTCTGCCTGAGCTGTCATGACACCGACGGAGCGACAACGGAAGCGTCTCCCCTCAGTCCGTTCTCGAGTACGAGCACCCTCGGCACAACGCCCAACAGGGCCGGCATTGAGATCGCAGGGAGCTGGAACAAGCAGTATGGTCATCGTAGAGAGGGAGTTACCTGCCTCGGAAGCGGTGAATCGGGCACAGGGTGTCACGGAAATTACGATTCAGTGGCCGGCACCGGATCGATCAATGCTCATGGTTCAGGCAATGTGGGGCTTCTGGCCAACAAACTCACGCTGCCGATAACATCCGCAAAATGGGATGAGACCCGCTATACATTGTGCCTCGATTGTCATAGGAGTGAGACATCTCTGCTTACCATATCTGAATTAGTTGGGGTGGCTGCAGGCGGTAATTACGCACAACCTCAGGAAAACTATAACCAGTTGCCGTACACGGTGGATTTCATGGTCACCGGTTTTCATGACTATTACAGCTACGGCAGGGATCGTCAATTTAATCTTCATTTGTATCATTTAATTGAAGGGATGGGACAGTGGTATTACCGGGGAGGAGGGCCTAATGGAATTCCCAGTTGCGTCGCCTGTCACAATGTGCATGGTGTCGACGGACAGTATTATTACCTATGGGATGAATGGGGTTTTTCTGTTGCAACCATTTCAGGAATTGACTATGGCATGGTGGTAGACAGCAACTTTTCTGGAACACAGTACCCTGATTTTTGCTCCTTTACGTGCCATTCAGGCAGCCATTTTCCTGGAGAAGACAGATACCCGAGAGCGCCCTTCAACGAGGCGAAGGCATCGGCAAGCACTGCTTCCGGGACCCTCGCACATGGCGATACAGTCGCGATATCCTTCTCCAATTCGACGAATGGCGCTGTCATAGACGAATCCAATATCGACTCGGTACTGACGCTTTCGGGGGGCCACAGCTGGGTCGACAGCCTCAAGGGCGGGACTCCTCCGCCTCCCGGGGAGTTGACGGCAGACTGGTCTCATGCCGATGGGAAGACCAACAACGTGCTGACCATTACCATCTACATCGACGATTCGTCGGCAGGAGATCCCTCGATTGCCGTCGACGACGGTATTACCTTCGATGCATCGACAATTACCGATCTGAACGGGACCCCGGTCAGGGGCACCATGACCTTGCTCGGGAGTTTTTAAGCGCTATATTTAGCCACAAAGGCAGGAAAAGAGAAGCGCCAATTCACAAACGCCAAATTACAAATAAATTACAATTTCCAGAATTCAAGCAGTATTCAAAATACGTACAGTAATTTGGATTTGGAATTTGGATATTATTTGGGATTTGTTGTTTGAGATTTGAAATTTCTTACTCTCACCCTTCCTTCCCGACACCCAACCCTTCTGCATCTTTTTTCTCCATAAGAACCTCGGTATCCCGCGCTGTCCTCGTATCAGTCGAGTGGTCTGCCGCCAG
The DNA here is from genome assembly GCA_003454665.1 of Nitrospiraceae bacterium. Lineage (GTDB taxonomy): Bacteria > Nitrospirota > UBA9217 > UBA9217 > UBA9217 > UBA9217. Next base: position 2,882 of record DMKB01000281.1, read on the forward strand.
GGCGGGGCCCCGTTCTTCTCTCCGTATCGGGCCCATGGCCTGCTTCAGACCTGCGAGGCGGCGTACATCTTCGAGGACCACGTAGAGCGACGGGATCAACAGGAGCGTAATTCCCGTGGCGAAGAGGATGCCGAAGGCGAGGCTGATGGCCATGGGGATCAGGAACTGGGCCTGTACGCTCGTCTCGAGGATCATCGGCACGAGGCCGAAGAAGGTAGTAAACGAGGTGAGGACAATCGGCCGGAAGCGGCGCGTGCCTGCGGCGAGCAGGGCCTGGTGAAGTTCCATTCCCTCTCTCCGGTTGTGATTTACCCGGTCGATCAAAAGGAGCGAGTCGTTCACCACGACGCCCGAGAGTGCCACGATACCGAACATGCTCAGGATGCTGAGGTCGAAGCCCATGATCAGATGACCGAGGACGGCGCCGACGACGCCGAAGGGAATGGCAGCCATGATCAGGAGGGGCTGGGTATAGCTCCGGAAGGGGAGGGCCAGCAGGGTAAAGATGATGAACACCGCAAAGAGGAACCCCTTTCCCATGCTTCCCATTGATTCCTTCCGCTCCTTTTCTTCGCCCTCATAATCGAAGGTCAGGCCGGGATAGTCGCCCTTGAGTACCGGCTCGACTTTTTTCACTAAGTCATCCAGGATCTCCTGGGCATTGGCCACCTTGTCGTCAACGCTTGCCGTGATGTTGATGACCCGTTTTCTATCAGTACGGCTGATCACGCTGAAGCCCCGACTTTCCTCCACAACAGCAGCACGCTGAAGGGGGATCTCGCCGCCGTCAGGCGTGCGGATGCGCATGGACTCCAGGTCCCAGAGGCTCCTGCGGTCTTCCCCGGGATAGCGGACCATGACCTTTACCTCGTTCCTGCCGCGCTGCAGGCGCAGGGCCTCTGATCCGTAGAAGGCCGCACGGACCTGACGGCCCAGATCCTCCTCGGTGATGCCCAGGGTACCTGCCTCCGGCGTAAGGCGCATCTTGATCTCGCGCTTTCCCTTGGCATAGGTGTCCTCTACATCGCTAACACCGGTGTACCCTTCAAGGGCTGTGCGGATCCTGTTTGATGCCGTATCGAGGACTTCGAAGTCGTCATGGGAAAGCTGGATGTCGATATTTGCTCCCATGTGCATCAGGTTGGAGTTGAAGGTCAGGGACTCGACGCCGGGCAGTTCTCCCACGGCATCACGCCAACGCTTCGATACTTCTGTGGCGGGAATTCCCCGCTTTTCACTCTGCGTCAGGAACAGGGCTATGGAGGACAGGTGTGATCCTGCGTTCGACCTGCCTCCACCTGGACCGCCGAGGTCGAAGCTGACACCGACGACGCCGAAGATGTTTCGCAGGATCGTCTCTTTCCCGGGACGGGTCGCATCGTATTCCCTGACGACTTCTTTTGCCTTGTCTACGAGATGCTGTTGGATCTTGCCTGTTTCATCGACCGCAGTCCCGCGGGGCATCTGGATCGAGGCAATGATCACGTCGCCGTCCACCTTGGGCATGAAGGTAAACTTGATGATCCCGCCCATGAAAGCGCCTGCGGTCAGGAGCATGAGGGCGATGCCGACGGCAAGGGTCGTGTAGCGGTTTCTCAGGGCTGAGTCCAGGAGGCGGCGGTAGGGGCCGCCGACGAAACGGTTCAGCCGTTCGCCGAAACCCCGTCGTACCCGGTCTATGGCGCCGATGAAGCCGCCCGGCGCCTCGAGGGGCTTGCCTCTGGCAAGGTGCGAAGGGAGCACGAAGAGGGACTCTGCCAGTGACACGGCCAGGACGGTGATGACGATGAGGGGGATGACTTTGATGAACTTGCCCATCATGCCGCTCACGAAGAGCAGGGGAGAGAAGGCGGCCACTGTCGTCAATATGGCGAAAACAACGGGAATAGCCACTTCGAGGGCCCCATCAACGGCGGCCTTTTCATAGGGCTTGCCGCGCTGGCGGTGTTCGTAAATATTTTCACCGACAACAATGGCGTCGTCAACGACGATTCCCAGGGCAAGGATGAAGGCGAAGAGGGACATCATATTGACCGATACGTCAAGGGAGGGCATCATCAAAAAAGTGCCGAGAAAGGAGATCGGTATACCGAGCATGACCCAGAGGGCGAGGCGAATCTCGAGAAAGAGGCCGAGGATGATGATGACCATAGTCAGTCCGATGAGGGCGTTCTTGATCAGGAGATTCTTGCGGCTCTGGAATATCTCGGACATATCATTCCAGATAGAGAGCCTGAGGGATGCAGGCATGGTCCGGTTTTTTTCTTTCACATATTGCTTGACCCGGTCCGATATCTCCGTGGGCTTCTGCTGGCCAACGCGGAACACCTGTGCCATGGCGGCCGGCTTGCCG
>DMKB01000166.1 GCA_003454665.1 Nitrospiraceae bacterium
CTCAATGGGCTAAGGCCATGTTCAGGTTCTTGCCGCTCCTGGCTGCGATGTTTTTGTCGACGCCCGCAGGGGCAGGTGATCTGACGCTCGAGAAGGACCTGCGAGCGAGTCTCATTGAGAGCCGGGCCGTCATCAGGGCGCTCCAGGCAGGGCTTGCATCGGGAGGCACGGTCAGCGGGGAGATCACCCGGCTCAGGGCCCTTGCCGACGACATCGCCGTGTCTCATCTCCTGCTCCAGGAACGGTTCACGGTTCGGGAAGACCGGGCAGAGTCCCTCGGCTCAAAGGCCCGCGACAGGCAGCATGAGGTCTCGGAAGGATTCAACCGCGCCTTAAAGGAATATCTAAACCTTATTGAAAGCATTCCTGCTGACCCGCAACCCGCAACCAGCAACGCGGAACTCGCAACCCGCAACTCGCAACNNCGGGTTGCGCGTTTCCCGTTATTAATCGGAACATTCACCTGGATTTTAAACCCGCAACTCGCAACCCGCAACTCGCAACAACTGCTCGATCTTCTCGACAAACTCCTCCCCAAGAGAAAATACCCCATCATCGGGAGCCTTCCCTATAACCATCTCCGCTATCCCTCCCGGGAGCCCGGCACTGCCACAACAATAATACCTGCCTATAAAGGTGGGAATAAAACGGTCACTGTCGACGATACGAAAAGCACCGCTCTGGCGCCGAAGTCGAAAGAGATCGCCGCACTCGCCCAGTCACTGAACTGGAATCCTGTGTCGATCTATGAGTGGGTAAAGAACAACATCGAGACTGAGTGGTACTGGGGGTGCATGAAAGGGGCGGAGGAGACGCTCCGCCAGAAGAGCGGGAATGACTGTGACCAGGCAACGGTGCTCACGGCCCTGCTTCGCGCCGCGGACTTCCCGACGCGGTATGTTCGGGGGACCATCGAGTTCTTTCCGGGCATCGAGCAGGTAAAGAACCTCACGGGCATCGACGATCCGGCCCGGATCGCCGAGTTCTTCCAGAAAGCAGGCATCCCTTCCAGGCCAATCATCCGGGGCGGGGGGATCGTCAATTTCCAGATAGAGCACATCTGGGTCGAGAGCCAGATACCCTATGCCAATTACCGCGGCGCCATCATCGATCCGCATGGCAAAGCCTGGCTCGGCCTCGACACGAGCATCAAGGTCAAGGGGTATCAGTACAACAGTCCGCTGGATATTCTGCCGGAAGTTTCCCTTTCCAACATTCGCGATGACTATCTCGGCATCTCCGCTCAACCCGCAACCCGCACCCCGCAACCAGGTGAGTCCCCCCTCGATTATGTAAAGCGTTATATCAATGAAGAACTCGCAACACGCAACGCGCAACTCGGAACCTATCCTGACCTTCTGCGCACCAGAGCCCTCAACGAGGAGGTCCTGAACATCCTTCCCGGGAGCCTGCAGTTCAAGGATATAACCGTTACCCATGAATATACTTCTCTTCCCGACGAACTCATCCATCATGTCAAGGTCACCGCAAACACGGAACCCGCAACCCGCAACGATCTCTTCTCCATCACACTCCCTCTGTATAGACTTTCCAACCAGCAGGTCATCATCAGCTACGAGCCCGAGACCGTGGAAGACCAGGAGATCATCAACGCCTACGGCGGCCTCGACAACACGCCGTCCTATCTCGTGCACCTCCGGCCGGTCCTGAAAATCAACGACGAACGGGTCGTCGTGGGGCAGGGCGGACTGGCGATGGGGGAGGATTTCGAGCTTACGATCGAGTTGCGGGGCGCGGGTTACGAGTCAACGGCGTCAGAACCAATTGAGACAATAACGAACACCATGATCATCGGAAATCTTACGGCAATCGGTATTGTTGCACAACGCGCAACGCGCAACACGCAACCCGAAACAGGCAGTGCTGAAACCCGCAACGCGCAACAGCTTCTTCATAACTCAGCAATAAATTATATCGATAGATGGAATGCCGCCGAAGACGAACTCGCGTCCCTCCTGCACCTCACCCTGAGCCGGCCCCTGCCGTCTGTCGTGACCGTCGGCGGGGTTGTTGACGTGACCTATCTCCTCGATAGGCCCCATGGGTTTGAGTGGAAAGGCGTATTTGTCGATGCGGATTTCAGGACCGTAGAGACCGTTGCGTGTTCCGGGTTGCGCGTTACGGGTTCAGAAACGATGCCTGGCGACCGGACCCGGCTTTTCATGCAGCTCTCGGTGCTGCAGGGGTCGGTCCTCGAGAGCAAACTGTTCGAGGATGACTTCCAGGTTGACAGTATATCTACAGCCAAGCTTTTCCAGCACGCAACCCGCAACCCGGAACCCGCAACGATTATTACTATCGATTCCTCCAACATCGACACGATCCTCCCGACGCTTCCTTTTGAAGATTACATAAAAGAAGACATGGTAAATGCTGTCAATCAGGGTTTTGAACTCCGAACTCCGAACTCCGAACTGGTTTTTCAGGACTGGACCGGCATCGGCTACATCACGGAAAACCGGTCGAGCGGCGAGGCAGGGTACCTGCTGTCGGGAATGATCGCCGGCGGCATGACGGCCTGGGGGCTCGACAGGTGGCCCGAGGTCCTGAAAGGGATCCTCGAGAACTCCTATTCAGAGCCGTCGAATTACGATCCGGACTCGGCACAGTACATCCAGAAGATCTCGGCAACAGACTTCCAGAACGGCACGGTGGGGCAGACCCTTGCGGATCGCTTCCAGGTCCGGGTGACGGACGTCAGCAACAGGCCCGTGGCAGGCGCTGAAGTAGTCTTTACCGTCGTGGCCGGCGGAGGCGCCTTCGAAGACGGTTCCGTGACAATGAGCGCCGTGACGAACAACAGCGGCACCGCCTCTGCCCGGCTGGTCCTCGGGACCGACACGTTCAAAAATCCCACGTTCATGCAAGTCGATGAAGGCTCCCATCCCCTCTTCGGCGGGCCCAAGGCCCAGCAGGTGGGAGAGAACATCGTGGACGCGGCCCTGCCTTCGGGCACGGGTATCACGGCTCCCTTCACTGCCTACGGGTTCCCCGATGACGATCCCGGCCAGATTCGGATCAGAAAGACCAATGGAGACGGAATATGGAGCCCGATCTTCGCGTTCGCAGGGTTCGTTTCGCTCGTGGTGGAAGACCGATACGGCAATCCCATCTCGAATATCCCCGTGGAATTCCAGGTCCTTGATCCTGTGCCGAATCCCGATCTGCCGGCATGCAGCAATCCCAATCAGGACACGAAAAAGGCCTATCTTGTCGATGCCGGCGCCGCCTGTATCTGGGATGCGCCTGCCTGGGGCGAATGCGGCGACACCACACTGCAGAATCTCATTGTCACGACACACCGGGAAGGCGCACCGGCGCACGTCATCGCAGGCGGCACGCCCGGCGCCATCCAGCAGATAAGAGCCGTTGCAACCATTCCTACGGCTTCGGTGCCCGTCCTGCGGGAAGTGTCCTTCTACCACTATACCCATGAGTTTGGCAACTGCACCGGTACGGACGAGCCTTCCCGACAGCTCGTGTTCGAGGCCTATGAGCCGACGGATCCCTACGGCAACAACATCAATGCCGGCAGTCCCGGATCAACGGTAAAGCTCCAGGCGCGGCTCTTCTTCGTGGCGGAAGGCGAGACGGAACAAGACGTGACGCTGACCTGCGGCACCGGCACGCTTACCTGCCCGAAGATCGTCGGGACGAGGCAGTACGGCATCAGGACCGACTTCACCCGGTCCCAGGTGACATTCACGTCCTTCACGTCGAACGACCCGACAAGAGTACCCTACGCAGGCGTGGCTGATGCCGCTTTGCCGGGGCGTTACGGCCTGGACTATGAACTGAAGCCCGGCGTCAACACTATCCAGATCAACGGCGAAGGCTCGATGGGCATACGAAGAAGCACCATCAGCTGCCCTGCCACGTGCGGCACCGTGGACGACGAAGAGACCCAGCAGACCGCGACTCTCGTTGCCACGGTCTACGGCGTGGAGATCCAGACCGCCCCCGCGGCATACGTCATCGTTGATGAACAGGGCTTCGCCAAGGCTGCCTCTACAATCCCGTACACCATCCTGCCTGCTGAATACCGGGCCGGCACGGCAACGGTCTTCTTCTACCGGGACAGCGAGGTCGTTGCGTACCTGCCGTCGGAGACGCAGGGCAACGGAACGGCGACAATCGGACGAGGGTTCTGGTTCGACGTGAACAGCGCCTACGAGGCGGAGGTGGTCCTGAACTACGGCACCGGCGTCGAGATCCGGAGCGCCAAGGTCCCGATCACGGTCTTCCCCGACGCACTCGTTTCGAACCCCTTCGGCGTGGAGCGGGCCTTCCA
>DMKB01000366.1 GCA_003454665.1 Nitrospiraceae bacterium
CGAGGGAAAAGCATTTCGGACTGTCTGAGGCCGGCCTGTCCCGACGAAGTCGGGGAGGCAGAGTTTCCGAAATGCCCCGAGGGCGACCGAGCACAGAGTAAAGGATTTTTCAGCAGGTTACCCTTCTTTGGGTCACCTTTCTTGGGCGCACAAGAAAGGTGACGAAAGCATGCTGTTCGAAAATGAAACCGTAAGGGAACCGGGTGCTGCCGAAAACATGATACTTACCCACTCAGCAAGAAGAAGACTCATAAAAAAAGGAAATAGGCTTCTCCTGAAGACTCCTATTTCCTATCGTTCACCCATCATAGCGTTCTCGCGGTGGAGCGCCGATCTAGCCTACTTTCGCCTTCTCCTTCATGGCTTCTTTCCGGGAGAGGCGTATTTTTCCCTGCCGGTCGATCTCGAGCACTTTGACGAGCACTTCATCGCCTTCCTTGAGTTCGTCCGTCACTTTCTCGACCCTGTGGTCTGCAATCTGCGATATGTGAAGCAGCCCGTCGGTTCCGGGGAGAATCTCGACAAAGGCGCCGAAATCCATGATCTTCCGTACCGTGCCCTTGTAGTGCTTCCCGATCTCCGCTTCCTGAACGAGCCCTTCGATGATTTCCTTGGCCTTCAGCGCCGCGGACTCATCGGCAGAGGCGATGCTGATAATGCCGCTGTCTTCGATGTCGATCTTGGCTCCGGTCTTCTCCACGATGCCCCGTATCACCTTGCCGCCGCTTCCGATTACGTCCTTTATCTTGTCCGGATTGATCCGCATAGTCATGATACGCGGGGCATTGGGATTCAGGTTCGCCCGCGGTGACGGCAGTGTTTCGAGCATCTTCCCGAGGATATACAGTCTCCCTTCCTTCGCCTGCTCGAGGGCCGTACGCATGGTATCCATCGTAATGCCGCCGATCTTCATGTCCATCTGAAGAGCGGTGATGCCTTCGCTCGTACCGGTAACCTTGAAATCCATGTCCCCGAGATGATCCTCGAGTCCGAGGATATCGGACAGGATGATAACGGAGTCTCCTTCCTTGACAAGCCCCATGGCGATACCGGCAACAGGCGCCTTGATCGGCACACCCGCATCCATGAGCGCAAGCGTGCCGCCGCATACCGTCGCCATGGACGACGAGCCGTTTGACTCAAGGATATCCGAGACCAGCCGCAGGGTGTAGGGGAAATCCAGTTTTGACGGAATAACGGGTTTCAGGGCCCGCTCAGCCAGGGCTCCGTGCCCGACCTCTCTCCTGCCCGGACCTCTCAGAAACTTCACTTCTCCCACGCTGAAGGGCGGAAAGTTGTAATGGAGCATGAAGGTCTTATGGTATTCTCCCTCAAGGGAGTCTATACGCTGTTCATCATCAGACGTCCCGAGCGTGGCGACGACGAGCGCCTGTGTCTCCCCGCGGGTAAACAGCGCGGAGCCGTGCGTCCTCGGCAGCATGCCCACGATTGAGCTGATGGGCCGGATCTCATCGGGCTTCCTGCCGTCTGATCTCGTATTCGAATCGAGAATAATCTTCCGCACCTCGTCTTTCTCGAGGTTCACGAAAATTTTGGATATCTGCAGGTCCTGGTTCGGGACCTCATCGTTCTTGAACTGCAGCTTGACCTCGCTCAGCAGGGCATCCAAGGTCTTCTGGCGTTCCATCTTGTTCGGTATGGTAATAGAAGACCGCAGCCGGTCCATCGCAAAGGATGCCACCTGCGCCTCGAGATCCTTGTCGATCTCGACGGCCTTCTTGACCTCACGCTTGGGCTTACCCACCTTTGCAACGAGTTCCTGCTGTACGGCGACGATTTTCTTGATTGCATCATGGGCGACGGCGAGGGCCTCGAGCATCTGCTCCTCGCTCAACTCGTTTGCCCCGCTCTCCACCATCATGATGGCGTCCGCCGTTCCGGCAACGAGAAGGTTCAGCGCCGAAGCGGCAATTTCCTTTTGCCCGGGGTTAACCGTATAATTCCCGTCGATAAGTCCCACGCGCACGGCGCCGATCGGTCCGTTAAAGGGAATATCCGAAATGGAGAGCGCTGCTGATGCGGTGATCACTCCCATCAAATCCATAGAGCTTTCATCGCCGATTGACAGAACGGATGAAATGATCTGCGTATCGTAATAAAAGCCTTCAGGAAAGAGGGGCCTGATCGGCCTGTCGATGAGTCTTGAGGTGAGGACTTCTTTCTCGCTCTGGCGCCCTTCGCGCTTAAAAAATCCGCCGGGGATTCTCCCTGCGGCATACGCTTTTTCCTGGTAGTCTACCGTCAAGGGAAGAAAATCTGCATTCTCCCGCGGCACCTTGGATGAAACAGCTGTCGAGAGGACAACGGTATCGACATACCGGGCTAGGACGGCGCCGTTCGCCTGTTTTGCCATCACTCCTGTTTCGAGTACGAGGCGTCTTCCGCCTATTTCAACTTCGACTGTTGTTGCCATTGAACCTCACTTTTCTTGAATCACGTTTTCACTACTATTTCCGCAAGCCAAGTTGACTGATAACCTGGCGATAACGTTCGAGATCGCTCTTTTTCAGATAGTCCAGATGACGGCGCCTCTGGCCGACCATCTTCAGAAGGCCGCGCCGCGAGTGGTTGTCCTGCTTATGCGCCTGCAAATGCGTCGTAAGATGGCTGATGCGGCCGCTGAGAATCGCTATCTGGACTTCAGGAGAACCCGTGTCTGCATCATGCCTGCGATACGTGCTGATGAGACTGGTTTTCTTGTCCTTATCCATACCTCGTTCCCTCCTTTCTGTACCGTTCCTAAAACATCATAAAATAGCATATTTCCAGCCTGTTGTAAAGCATTTTATGCGCCGTTTCCGTCAAAAGACAAGTTCCGGTTTCAGCATGCCTCCCCGTACCCGCGCGAGGGCAAGGAGCCTCCCGGCCTGGTCATGGACCCGCAGGGGGCCGTCCCCCCCGGG
>DMKB01000289.1:0-473 GCA_003454665.1 Nitrospiraceae bacterium
CAGTACCGACCGTACCTCCTCAAACAGCAGGTCGGAGGGAACGCTGATGACTATCCGTATGAGCGGTCTGCCGGGAACAATGGAAAAATCTTGATGCACGACTATTCCCACATCCCCCAAAAAAAATCTTGGCGCGCTCTCGATATCCGGCGATACGTAGGGTCGCGGATCAAGACGTATCCTATACATATCCGGTTGCTTCAGCACGCTCCCGTTCGGCGCCAGCACCCAGACAACTTCTTCGCCTGAAACTTTTATCTTGTCCAGATAGGCGAGAAACGTTTTCAGACTGTATCGGATGAGCACGGCGCCGCCGAACTGTCCGATGTCCGGATCGGCCTTGTTGATCCCGATCACGAATGAGACTTCACCGTCCTTATCGACGAAGGGACCGGCCATGCGGACGCTCCCTGCACGGCCATTTCGAATGCGGGAAAACAATTTACTTCCGCTCATGTCTCGATAACGCTTAC
>DMKB01000289.1:490-10601 GCA_003454665.1 Nitrospiraceae bacterium
GACGCGCACCTGCTCTTTTCCCCCATAGTCGACGAACGAAACAGATTGATAGCTGCCGGTATACCGAATGGACTGCAGAAACAGCCGTTCCAGCTGACGTGCGTTCACTTCCCGCTCGATTGCCGAGGACATCATGAATTCATCGATCACCGGGTTCGTCGCCAGGAGTTGCAGGTCTTTTACGACATGTTCCTGCAAATCATGCTCAAAACGTTCGCCGAGGACGCTGAACTGCTGAAAGATGTCTTCCGTAATATGCCCACTGAGGGTGTCTTTTGAGAACAGATAGAAGACTGTGGACAGGCATGCGGCGAATACGAGCGCCGTCGCCAGAAAAAAGGCGAGGAGCCGGTAAAAGAGGGAGAGCCCTTTATGCGTATCTCTTCTCATCCGCCCTTACCGTTGCCCATTTGTTTCGATGTATTCCTCTATCCCCATTTTTTTGGTAAGGACAATGCCCAGGTCCTTGGCTCGCTGCGTATTCACCATCAATGCGCCGCGCTTCGGGGCTCGGGGCGGATAGGTCGCGGGATTCGCCCCTTTTGTCAAAATATCATGGGCAATGACGACAGCCTCATAGCCCTGGTTATAGGCCGAATCATCGGCTCCGCACAGCATGCCCTGATTCACGAAATGCCGGAGTTCCACCGCCTCCGGGATCCTGATATGGGCCCTATACCATGCTGCCACCTCTCTGCCCGGCACGTACTTACCGCTGCTGTCTTTAAATCCGGCGTAGTGTGCCACGAAGAAGGCGTCGACGCTCTTCTGAAGCTCCAGGGCCCTCCGTTTCCATTCTTCATAGCTGTCTGTGGCCACGGTCTCAACAAGCGTGACTGGCAGTACTCCCTTTCGGGCCAGGTATTCTATTGCTTTATAGTGTGATCTACCGGTGGGCGTATTGTCGGACAATACGGCAATGGTCTGCACGCCCGGCACAATGACCTTGAGGAGCCTCAGACTTTCCGCATAATAGCCCGACTGATACACGCCCGTCACGTTGTGGCCGGGCCTCTTGATGCTGTCCACCAGGCCGTACTTCACCGGCGTGTTGTTCACGCCCCAGAAGATGATCGGCATTTTGGTATCCAGGAATTTGCCGCCGATATACCGGGCCGCGTTGTCATCTCCCAGGAAGATCAAATCCGGCTGAAACTCATTGGCCGTTTTATATATTTGTACGCTGACCTCCTCTTTTTGTGCTTTGCTTTTTTTTCTTTTCGTGTCCATCCATATTTTTTTTACGATCACCTTCGAGGTCTCGACATAATCGTTCTTCGTATATTCGGCGCCCCGCTGCAGATTTTCGAAGTAGCGATATTTGAGCATGGCGGCGCAAAATCCCTTGTTGGTCTCTTGCGACCAGCTATACTCCCGATGATAGCTGTCGACGACCAGTATTTTCTTCTTATCCGGTGTTTTCCTTCCTGCCCCATAACCAGAGGAGGCCAGGACGAGGACCAGTGACAAAACAGATAAAACCTTCCAAACTTTCATAATTTTCTCCTTCTGGTTATTTCCGGGTTTTCCTTAACGCATTTGTTTCCGCTACGTATTCTTCTATCCCCATCTTTTCCGTGAGCGTGATGCCGAGCATCCTGGCCCGCTCTTTATTCACAATCAAGGCGCCTCGTTTTGGAGCGCGGGGAGGATAGGTCGCCGGGTCCGCGCCTTTCGACATAATATCGTGGGCGATGACTACTGCCTCAAACCCCTGGTTGTACCCGGAATCATCAGCGGCGCATAACATGCCTTGTGCGACCCGATGCCGAAAACCAGCTGCCTCGGGAATCTTGACGTGCGAAGTGTACCACGCCGCCGTTTCTCCATCCGGCACGGCTTTGCCGTTCTTATCCTTCAAACCGGAATACTGGGCTATAAAAAAGGCGTCCACCTTGTCCTGAAGCTCCAAGGCCATGCGTTTCCACTCGCCGGAGTCATTTGTGGTGACTGCCTCAACTAATTTTAGAGAAATGAGCCCGTTTCGTTCAAGGTGCATTATGGCCTTCGCGTGGATCCTTCCCGTCGTTGTCGCATCAGACAACACGGCAAAGGTCTTGATGCTCGGCACTATTTTTTTCAAAAAACCCAGACTTTCAGCGTAATACGTTTTCTGAAAGATCCCCGTTACATTATGGCCCGGCTTCTCCACACTGTCCACCAGGCCGTACTTTACCGGTGTATTATTGACCCCCCAGAAGACCATGGGCGTTTCAGTATCCAGAAATTTTTTCCCGACATATTGCGCGGCATTGTCATCCCCCAGGAAGATGAAGTCAGGCGTAAAATTTCTTGCACGTTTATATATCGACATACTCATATCTTCCATTGCCGGCTTACTGCTGTTCCTTTTCGAATCCATCCATACCTTTTTGACAATGGCCTTCGAGGTCTCCACAAAATCGCTCTTCGTGTAGTCGGCCATCTGGTCTTTGTTGTCAAAATATCCGAACTTCAGCATGGCGGCGCAAAATCCCTCATTGATATGCTGTGACCAGAGATACTCCCGATGATAGCTGTCGACGACCAGGATCTTTTTCTTCTTCGGCGTTGTCTTCGAAGCCCCGAACCCGGCCGATGCCAGACAGAGGCCGATGCATATGACGATCAAGATTTTTATTGATTTCATTATCGTCTCCTTAACATATATCTTTCCGCTAGGACCGATGATATTGAAGCCTTCATTCCACATAGCGCTCTATCCCCATCTTCTCCGTCAGCGTAATGCCCAGGCTTTTCGCCCGGTGCCGGTTCACCATCAAGGCGCCGCGTTTCGGCGTTCGGGGCGGATAGGTCGCGGGCTTCGCGCCTTTGGTAAGGATGTCATGGGCGATAACGACGGCCTCATAACCCTGATTATATCCAGAATCGTCGGCTGAGCACAGCATGCCCTGCTTCACGAACTGTCCCTGCACCGCCGCTTCCGGTATTTTTATGTTCCTCACGTACCAGTTGGCTACGTCTTCAGCCGACACATAAGCACCGGTCCTGTCTTTCAAACCGGAATACTGGGCCAGAAAGAAAGCATCCACCTTTGTTTGCAGCTCCAGCGCCTTCTGTTTCCAATCATCGAAATCATCAGTCGACACTGTTTCGACCAACCGAAGAGGAAGACGTTTCGCGCGGGCAAGATATTCCACCTTCTTCTTGTGCGACCTTCCTGACGTAGATCCGTCCGCCAGGATGGCGAAGGTCTTTACTCCCGGTACAACGGCCTTGAGCAGGTTGAGGCTCTCGATATAATATCCTGTTTGATACACGCCTGTCACATTGTGGCCCGGTCGGTCAATGCTGTGCACGATGCCGTACTTCACCGGCGTATTGTTGATGCCCCAGAAGACGATCGGCGTGGCGGCATCTAGGAATTCGCTCCCGACATACCGGGCGGCGTTGTCATCTCCCAGAAAGATGAGATCAGGCCGGAATGTCCTGATCTCCTTCGACACCTGTCGGGTCATCCGGGCCTTTTCCTTTTTGCTCTTTTTCCGTTTCGAGTCCAGCCAGAGTTTTTTCAGGATGATCTTCGAGGTCTCGACAGTATCATTTTTTGTGTACGCGGTGATCTGTTCTTTGTTGTCGAAATAACCGAAGGTGAGCAGGGCTTCGCAGAGACCCTCGTTGGTCTCCTGGGTCCAGAGATATTCCCGGTGATAGCTGCTGACCACGGCGATCCTCTTCTTTTTCGAAGCCTCCTGCGGAGCTCCGTAACCGATCGATGTCAGCAACAGGCCCATGAACAGAACTGCACTTAGTTTCCAGATCTTCATCGCTGTCTCCTTTTCACGTTTCCCACAGCTTCAAATTTTTTTTGTCATTTGCACGTTGTTTCCTTTCGTGCCTTAGTGCCTTTGTGGAGAACAAATTCTATTCTTTCGGCAGCTTTACGATCTCGAACCAGTAGTTGGCCAGGGTCTCTACCACGCGAATCAGCTCTGCGAAGGACGCCGGCTTCGTAATATAGGAGCTGGCCCCCAGATCATACGTACGGTAGATATCCTCTTCGGCCTTCGAAGTCGTCAAAACCACGATCGGAATGCGGCGCAGGGCCGGGTGACTCTTGATTTCCTTCAGCGCCTCGCGCCCGTCCTTCTTCGGCATGTTGAGGTCCAGCAGGATCAGGTCGGGCCTCGGCGAATCCGTGGCCGCGGCATAGGCGCCGCGGCGGAGCAGGTAATCCATCAGATCTTCACCGTCTTCAACGAAATGGATCACATCGCCCAGCTGGGCCTCTTCCAACGCCTCCTTCGTCATCATGCGGTCGTCTTCATCATCATCAGCCATCAAAATCGTTATGCCTTTTCCGCGCTGATCCATTGTTCTCCCTTCGGTTGTTTCACTCGTTGCCGGAAATCGGATAATAACGGTCATCCCCTGCTCGGAAACTTTCTTTCGGATATGCCGCCGCCATGCCCTCGACAATCTTGCTCTAAAGTGCAGGCCTGTTTGTCTCCTCTGCAGACCTATCCCATTAAAAAAATGATGCAAATCCGTTGCCATACCAACAATAGTGTCATTACAGTAATTTAAATAGTATCACGGCCCCTTAATCCGGTTTAATCTGTACAGAAAGGTCGGATATTGAACAGACATGTCAATGAAACAGCTTTTTGGCGGCAGAATACGACATCCCTCCTTTCCCGGCTTTACACAGGTCGTTCTTGAGCCACAACGCTATTTCCTGTATCATAGCCGGAAACGTTGCGGTAAGTAGGGAGGGAGAAGACATGCCGAACAGACCATTAACATTCGTGGTGCATGAGCATAAGGCGACGCGGCTTCACTACGATTTTCGCCTGGAGATAGGCGGTGTGCTCATGTCCTGGGCGGTCCCCAAGGGACCGTCGCTCAATCCCGCGGACAAGCGCCTCGCGATCATGGTGAATGATCATCCTCTTGAATACAGCGCCTTTGAAGGGATCATACCCGAAGGCAGCTACGGCGCGGGTCCCGTGGTCATCTGGGACGCGGGAACGTTCATCCCCCTCGACACGGACGATCCGGCCCGATCAATTACAGCGGGAAAGTTGAGTTTTACGTTACAAGGAAGGAAATTAACGGGCGCCTTTGCCCTGGCCCGGATGAAGGGCCGCGGGACCGGCAAGGAGTGGCTCTTGATGAAAAAGAAGGACGCGTCGGCAAAATCTGACTATACGATGACAAGCGAACTCACTCCGGCGAAGCTCAGGACGTTGAAGGAGCGCGTACCGCCCTGCGAAACGGAGTGAACGTACCGTACGCTCAGTAATCAATCACCTCGGGAAAAGAAAAACGCAGGAGTTTCCATCTCCCCTCTTCATAGACCATCTCTGCCCGGAACGGCTCCCGATAGTTGCCGTCTTTTCTTGCTCTCTTCCTGAAGGACCCGACAATGCGCGACTCGTCATTCAGCTTGGAGGTGATATAGGGGAACCGTACCATGCCGCCTTCACGCGGCTCGCGCGTCAGATAGGCGGTTACGATCACCGTCTCTCTCTCGAATTTACGGAAGGACTTCCTGAGCAGGCCCTTCCCGAGAAAGAGCTGCAGGACCGACCGCTTCGAGATCATTGCTTGAAGTTTGGCGGTATGTTCTTTTCTACTGGCAGACTCAAATTCGACCAGCACTTCTTTGAACTGCTTCTTGGGAAGGTAAAAAAAATACCCGTACAGAACGAGTGAAGCGATTACGATTATTGCCAAGACAGCGGCAGCGACGATGAGCGCTTTTTTCTTAATGCTCTTTTCCTGAGCCATGGGCTGCCCTCTCCTGGTTGCTCACGGGTGCGCCATCACCACCGTTCATGGTGAAAACTTCCTCTATCAACGGGCCCGCGGTCTTGGGATCATGGGCGGCCGCGGCCTTGGCCTCTTTCCACCGCCGCCGGAGTTTTTTCACCTTCTCCCCCCTTGCCTCGCGAGCCTTGATGCGGCGGTCAATGACAGCCAAACGCGTGAGGGAGGCTTTGATGCCCCGGTCTAACTCACGATACTTCGTGGGATCGGATTTCGGAATCGAGAAATCGCCCGGCGTCTTCCAGATATCTCCCAAGTGAAGCCAGGCGGCGAAGTCATCGGTCTTTCCACCGTGCATCAGTTCTAGCTCCGACGTTAATCGAAGGTCCGTCACCCGCAGACCCTTTTCGTCGCCGACGATCCGGTGCGTTCCCTCAAAGGGCTCTGCCCCCTGTGAATCATAATACTCCCATGAGGCGCGCGCGACCTGGGCGGTCCGGCCGTGGCAATCCGCGCAGGTCCGGGATTTTCCGAGGGGGTGCCCCACCTGGTCGAGCTGCAGCCAGGCGAGGTACAGATTATTGCCCTTGGGAATGCTGTGCGTGCCGAGCAAGGCATAGGCGTCATGCGTCTCGCCGTCGGGCCACCGGAAGATGATCCCCGGCCGGGGAGTGACCGGTGTTTTGAAGTTGCCGGCGCTGTTCGGCCATACCTTCATCGGTATCCAGCGGCCCGCCTGGTCCTTTACGAGAATCGGCGGCTCCATCGGGCCGTAGTAGAGAGCATACTTCTTGAACGGGTTCGGCCTGCTCGCAATCAGGCCCGATCCCCAGGAGGTCATCTGGTAGCCGCCGAGAATCTTGACATGGCAGGCGGCGCACGATACATTTTTGTGGTAGCTCGCGGCAATCGCTTCTTCGGCTTCGATGTGGCAGTCCTGGCAGGTCCCCCTGCGTTCGATGTGGCCCATGCCGCCGGGGCCGGTCTGGTGGCAGGCGACGCACTCCATCTTGAGGCGTACGTGCACGTCTTCGGGAAGTCCGGGCGGTTCGGAGAACTCCTTGCCCAGATAGCTGTCTCCCCGCCGTCGCTCCATGGTGCCGGCATGGCAGACAAAGGTGCTTCTGCCCCCCCCGCCGCAGCTCAACGCCGGCGGGGTGCGGCTGAAGGCATGGACGCCCCGCTCGCGGGACGGCGTATAGTGACAGTCCAGGCAGCCGGTGTGGCAGATATTGCAGATCATCTGCTTGTCAACGGCCTGTCCCCGGGTAAAGGGAATGTTGATCTCTTCGATAATGCTCTGGGTATTCCGGTACGAGAACTTGTCGCCTTCTGCCCTGCCGACCGGCGGGGTATCTGCGAAGGAAGGCCCTCAATTGTTCGGTCCGTGCGCGTCCATCCATTGCCGCATGGATCGCTGCCGAAAGTTCGAACCCATCACGCTCGTGCTGAACTGCTTCACTTCCTCGGGATGGCAGGCCGATTTCCCGCAGGTTTTTTCCGCGATACCGGGATCGTAGCCGTAGGTCACGGGGTCCCGATCATGATACAGGATGGTCCCGACGTCATAATTGAGGTCGCCGTCCAGCCGTTTCGGGAGCAGAGCATACTGCCGTTCATCGCCGGAGGGGAGGAGCTTCCCCACCAGACCTTTCCGTTGAACAGGACTGAAATTATAGTCAAGGACGAGGAGGCGCAGCATGCCCTTGTGTGCCCCTTCAGGATCGTTCGCAAGGCCGTTTCCGAGATGACAGTCCCGGCATTCGGTGTTCGGATGGCGCGCCTCCGTCTGGACCTGCTCCCGGGTCATGACGAACTGGGGATAGCCGAGTCTCTTCATTTTCTCCGTATCGGCATGGCACTGCACGCACCGGTCGCTCGATCGGTAGCCGCTGGAGAAGGACAGGAACAGAATCACCACGACCAGCTGGGCGAGCAGGACCACCATCCCGCGCCTGCTGCCGAACCACTGCCAGAGTTTTCCGATAGCCATAGGATTAGCTTACCACAGTTCAGTTGCTGCTGAAAGAATAAATATCCGCCGCGGAGATCTCCAGGAAATCAGAGAGTTGCTAATGACAAATATCAAAGCTCAACGTTCAAAGGAATGCGTTGCCGTTTGTGAAATTTGCCCATTTGGCATTT
This sequence comes from Nitrospiraceae bacterium, assembly GCA_003454665.1. Lineage (GTDB taxonomy): Bacteria > Nitrospirota > UBA9217 > UBA9217 > UBA9217 > UBA9217. The sequence goes on from DMKB01000289.1 coordinate 8,348, forward strand.
ATTTGATATTTGGATTTTGAAATTTGAGATTTACAGCCTCTCCAGTGCCTTCTTCAGCGCCTCGCCCTTCTGGAGCGTCTCAAAATACTCCCCCCCGGGGTCCGAGTCCGCCACGATACCGGCGCCCACCTGGATGTGCGCCTTGCCGTCTTTGATTACGAAGGTCCGGATGATGATGTTCAGGTCCATGTCCCCGGCATTCGAGACATACCCGATGGAACCGGTGTACGGACCGCGCGCCACGGGCTCGAGTTCGTCGATGATCTCCATGCATCTCACCTTCGGCACACCCGTGATCGTGCCGCCGGGAAATACGGCGCGGATCAGGTCGAAACAGTCCCTTCCCGGCGTGAGCGTTCCCCGGACGTTCGAGACGATATGAATCACGTGGGAGTAGTCTTCTACGAGCATCAGTTCATCGACCTGGACCGTGCCGTAGGTGCAGACCTTGCCGAGGTCGTTCCGCTCGAGATCGAGAAGCATGATATGCTCTGCCCGCTCCTTCTCATTCGTCAGAAGCTCCGCGGACAGTTCCTGCGTCTCGTCAAGTCCCTTCCCGCGCCTGCGCGTGCCGGCGATCGGCCGGGTGTCGGCCTCGCTGCCCATGAGACGGACGAGCCGCTCGGGCGAGGAGCTCACGAGCTGCAGATCGCCGAAGTCAAGATAGGATGCGAAGGGTGAAGGGTTGATCTCGCGCAGAAGGGAATACAACCTGAGGGGATCGGCATCAGGAAGGCGCGCCGTCAGCCGTTGCGAAAGGTTCGCCTGATAAATATCTCCGGCGGCGATATATTCCTTGCAACGCCGGACCATGGCTTCAAAATCAGCCTGGGTCAGATTCGGTTCCAGAGAAGAAGACGGCGCGCTGTCCGGCTTCGCTGGCTTACGGGACATCTCGGCAGGTTCTTCGCGCTCATATACAGTAAATCGGTGAGCAAGGTTCTTTAACTTCTCGGCAGCCCGGTCATACAGGCCGTCCCACTCACCGAAATCAGGCCGGCGATGACCCATCTCCTGTTCCCGCGCCCCCGGGTTTACGATGAACCATACTTTTTCCCGGACGTGATCGAAGGCAATCACCGTGTCCACAAACAGGAAGTACGCCTCCGGGATGTTGAGGTCATCCACGGCGGTCCGTGGAAGCGTCTCGAAGTTATGAACAAAGTCGTAGGAGAAAAATCCCACGATGCCGCCGGTGAACGGCGGCAGCCCTTCTGTCCGCTCCGTGCGATAGTTGGCCATCAATTCCCGCAGCTTCGAGAGGGGCTTCTTTTGCAGGGATACGCGGTTTCCAAATTTGCCCTTCGGCGTTTCCGGGAGACGCAGTTCCACATCATCTCCCCGTGACGCGAAGATAAGGTAGGGATCCGCAGTCACAAAGGAGTACCTGCCGATTTTTTCATTGGTACGCGCGCTTTCGAGCAGGACCGGGTATCCGTCTTCGCATACGGACCGCAGGGCGTCAAGGGGCGTGAGCCTCTTGTACTCGAGCTCCGTGGAGAGAGGAAACAGTTTTCCCTTGCGCACGTTGTCGAGAAAATCGGTTTTTGATGGCCTGATTGTGCTCATAGAATCGCGCCAGAAAGTATCAGAGAGTGTAATTGCAATTTAACGCACGGTCAAGTTAATTCTGAATAAAATACGGTAATCGCCCTTGACAGGATGTGGTATAATGAAATTAAGAAAGCACGCTGCGGTGATTCGTGAAGCAGCGCCGTGGTCTTTGAGCAATTCGCAAATTGTCGCTGTATACGCCCTAAGTATAAAAGGCGTTGCCGAACCAGCACCAGAAGGTGCAGGTATTTAACCCGTTACAAGGGGTGAGGCACCGCGCTTTGCGATTATACCGGAACCGGAAAGTGTGCTGCAAGTCGGGCAGTTACATTTCCGGCTGCAGCATAGGGATAGTCGAAAGGCCGGAAGAGCTGAGCACCCCGAACCTGCGGAGAAGGCGGAAAGAGCAGTTGCTTTCATGGGTCCGTTCAGCGGAGCCGCAGAAGCGAGCAGGTCTTTCCGCGCAGTATCCCGGGTGAAAACGGCAGTTAAAAACGGTTCGTGTGCAACGCCTTTTTTATGTCTTGCCCTTGAAACCGAAGACCGCCACGAAGGCACAACTGCACGAAAGACATACACCCTTTTCTCGCAGAGCCCGCAAAGGGCGCAAAGAGAATCGAAAAATTTCTTTTCTTAGGACCCCACAACGTAACTTCTTTTATGTCTTGGTGCTACACGTGTTTTTGTCTCGTGTTTTTTC
>DMKB01000388.1:0-1295 GCA_003454665.1 Nitrospiraceae bacterium
CTTGTCTCTGTTCTCCGTAAATTTCGCGATCGCGTCTTCGCCGTCCTCTGCGATTATAACGCTGTAGCCGAATGACTCGAGGACAATCCTCGACATATCTCTCACCGCTGCATCGTCTTCGGCGATGAGGATGGTCTCTATTCCGCCCTTCAGGGGAGAAGCGTCCTCGGACTCGCGATATTCGATGTGAGCTTCCTGAAGAAGAGGCAGATATATATTGAACGTAGTTCCTTTCCCCGCTTCGCTGGAGATATTGATGAATCCTTTGTGCTGTTTTATTATTCCATAGGCAATGGAAAGTCCGAGTCCGGTTCCTTTCCCGATCTCTTTCGTAGTAAAAAAAGGCTCGAACATCTTCTTCTGCGTTTCTTCATCCATTCCGACCCCGGTATCCGTTGTCGAAATACGCGCATACATGCCGGGCTCGCCGTATCCATTCGCCTCAACAAACCGATCATCAATTTCGAACAGTCCTGTCCTGATCGTCAGGCTTCCCCCTTTCGGCATTGCGTCCCGCGCGTTTGTGGTGAGGTTCATCAATACCTGTTCTATCTGGCCGCCGTCCGCCATGATCAGCATTTTATTGTCCGAGAGGTCCGTAATGAGTTCAATATCCTCGCCGATGATCCGCGACAGCATCTTCTTTATGCCGATGACGCTCTCGTTGATCAGGAGGGGTTTCAGGTCAGCAACCTGTTTTCTGCTGAAGGCAAGCAGCCTCTTTGTGAGATTCGCCGCTCTCTCTGCAGCGGTAAGCACCTCATTGAGTTGGGCCCTTGAAGGATGATCCTCTCCAAGACTGTCCTGCACCAGGGATCCGTATCCCATTATGATATTGAGAATATTGTTGAAATCGTGTGCAATGCCCCCAGCCAGCGTGCCGATCGCTTCCATCTTCTGAGCGTGACGAAGCTGACCTTCGAGTTTTTTCAGTTGTGTAATATCAGTCAAAATGCAGACAGTTCCCAGCAAGGTTTTGTCGTCCCATGCCGGGGCAACCGTCACGAAACACCACATGCTCTTTTCGGGGAAGAACATTTCACCTTCTTCGTACGTTCCCGAGTGTTTGACCAGCGCGAGGGGTTGGATCTCTTGATGGATCCCGATCGACCTGAACAAGTCGTTTATGGGTTGCTTGATTATATCGACGTAGGGTTTATTGAAGAAGACGGTGCCTGTTCTATTCACCTTCACGACCTTGTCTTCATTGTCGATGAGGATGATTGTTTCGTTCATCGAATCAAAGGTCGCCCGCCACTCTTCTGCCGCCTTCCTGAGAGCCGCCTCGACCTTCT
>DMKB01000388.1:1425-5142 GCA_003454665.1 Nitrospiraceae bacterium
TCGTTTGCCTTTGACAGGTCGGTTGTTCTTGCCTGGACCCGCTGTTCCAATTCATCGTACAGTTTGGCGTTCTCTAGGGATATGGCGGCCTGGGAGGACAGGAGGTTCAGCATCTCCAGCCGCTCCGGGGTGAAGGCATTGGCGACCAGGTCATTCTCAAGATAGAGGATGCCGATGAGAGCGCTTTGCTTGATGATGGGAATGCACAGGATGGATTTGGCATGCGTTTGCGCGACGTACGGATCTGCGGTGAATATGCCTTCCTTCGCTGCATCACTGAGGACCACCTGCTCACGGGTCCTCCTGACATAGTTGACGATGCCCTGGGACACGTTTGTGCTCGATTCCACAGGAAGGGATTGGAGCACCGTTGCTCCTTCCCGGTCAACCGTACTTTCCGCCTCGATGAACAACTGGTCGTTCTTGAGCAGCATGAGGAAGCCCTTTTGGGCCCCGGCATTTTCTATCACGATCGCCATGAGCGCCCGCAGCAGCCTGTCCAGGGAAATCTCTCCGGAGATGGCCTGGGACGATTTCAAGACCGTGGTCAAATCCAGGGCAGAGGATACATGCGAAGGCGCCGGTTCAGTGTTTATGGTTTCTCGGGCAACCTGCTCCCCTAGACTAGTATCAAAGAGGTGTGGATACTGTTCTTTTAGATGTTTTACTTTGGCGAGGGCGCCCCATCTCTCATAACAGGCGCTGGCTTCCTGCATGTATGTCCTGGCGATTCTTTCTCTACCCCGGGAAAGATAGAACTTGGATGCCAGCTCATTGGCGATTGCCTCCTCCTGGATGAACTCATTCTCACGGGATGCCTTGATGGAGTCGTCGTATAACCTCTCCGCCTCTTCGAATTTCCCCAATATTCGAGACATCTCGGCGGATATCAGCAGGTATTTGTTTGAAAAGTTCTCGGCACAGTTTTCTGTCCACTTCTTCATCTGCTTTTGGTTCTTTTTCAGGAGCTTCCAATACGAGCTCCGCTTTCGCGCGCCCGCCGTTGGGTAAAGGGCTGAGAGGAGCAGGGAAAAGTAAAAGGTATGACCTACAGAATGAAAGAACCCAAGCAAAACTTCCTTCTTCTTCTCTAATTCCAATGCCATTTCAAGGGCTTCAACAAATTTCCCGAACAGGAAAAGGGCGGATGTTTTAACTGCAAAATATATATGTAGAACAAGTTCTTGATTTTTTTTCCTCAGGTTATCAATGAGCTCAATTTCGTCTAACTCATCATCAACTCTGGCCGCGCTAAGAGCCGCCTTCTGCACAGCCATAACACAAAGATACATGTCTTCGTGTTTTGATTTCCTCAACATCTCAAGGTTCATTTGAGACTGACTGTGCACCGCATCCAACCTGTCGCTTTTAAATATCATAATGCCGATTTGCATGGCGATACAGTATCCACTATAGACGAGATTCCCTGATTCAAGGCCGGCCAGATAGCCTTGATTTAAATAATCAAGATCGGTTTTGATGGGTTTCCTCCAGTGATTTATCATGCCGCCGAAATAGAAATTACTTATGCACGCAGTATATAAATCATTAAAACGCCTGCTCAAGGTTAAGGCCATTTTGCCGAACTCGATTCCGGCCTTGTAATTTCCCAGGCCGGAACCGAGGATCAAACCATAAACGACGTATCCAAATGAGGAGACCTTTGCATTCCCGAACCGCGTTGACAAGATAACCATTTTCAGCAGGAGCAGGCTGAATAGATCCTTGTTTACGAAATATGCCGGGGCGATCATTTCCCCTAACAAGGCCATTATTGATTTCTTGTGGGGGTCGCTCATCTCAGGCAAGCGGAGCAAGTCCTCGGCCTTCCTCCGTCCTATGTATATCTTTGCCTTCAGTATCTCCAACAGCACGGCTAGCTTTGATGGGCTCAAAGGCACTTTGACACCGAGCAATCGCAGCCCCTCAAGTCCGTATTTCACCGCTTCCCTGGATTGGCCTCTGTTTTGCGAGAGCGTAACCCTGATCTTGTAGACCTCGGCCTTTTCCCTGTTCGTCTTTGCGTGCTTGAGGACCTTCTCAAAGAGCCTTTCCGCTTCCTCGAAATCGCCGGTGAGATACGCACACTCGGAGCATTCCATGTGAAGGTCGCGGGTCAATTCATACTCTTGACGCCAGCTCTCTTCGCCTAGAAGCTCGATGCCCTTGGACAGATACTTTACGGCCGCGGCATAGGCGGTCGAAGCCTTGGCCTTTCTCCCGGCCATGAGGTCCAGTTCGGCCAGTTCATTTCGTTCTGTGTTGTTCGTTATCAGCCCGGCCCCGGCGTTCAGTTGGTCGGCTATATAAAATACTTTCTCGAGGATGTCTTCTCGTTCCGTTTGCCGCAAGACAAGCGTGCCGATCTTGTAATGCATCTCTTTTTTATCTTCATCAGTGATTAAGGAGTAGGCAGCCTCCTGGATCCGGTCATGAAGAAACAGATAGTTCATTCCCGAAGGTATGATAAAACCTTCTCGAACGGCGTCACTCAGGTCGACGAATACCTGGTCAAGGGATTTTTCATACACGCTCGCAAGGGTTTCCAGATCAAAGCGGTTCCCGATGCACGAAGCAAGCTTGAGTATCTGCTGCGTCTCAGGAGGAAGCTTGCCGATCTTTCCTACCAAGAGATCGACCACGTTGTCGGTTACGCGGAGACTTCTGATTTCTTCAATATTCCATTTCCAGCCATGCGCCGGTTCATACACCAGCATCTTTTCTTCGTAGAGGGCTTTCAATATCTGGTTCACAAAGAAGGGATTTCCATTCGTCTTCTGGTAAACGAGCTGGGCCAAGGGCTCGGATAGCCTGCTTGCACACTTCAGGGTATCAACGATCAACGTATTCACGTGTTCAATCAGCAGGGGAGCCAGGGTTATGCTCGTGATCGACACCCCTCCCGTTGTCAGATCGCCTATCATGAGCATAAACGGGTGGGTTGCGTGGACTTCATTGTCCCGGTAGGCCCCGATGATCAAAAGATGCCTGGTCTCCGGGTCCGTGATCAGTGTCTTTATCAGATTCAGGCTCGCTGGATCTACCCATTGCAGGTCATCCAGGAAGAGTACCAGAGGGTGATCTCTGTCCGCGAAAACTCCGACGAAATTCTGAATCACCCTGTTGAACCGGTTCTGCGATTCCGTTGGGCCTGCCGGCGGCACATCAGGCTGTTTTCCGATTATCAGTTCGACTTCGGGAATTACATCCGTAATGATCCGCCCATTGACGCCAAGGGCTTTCGAAAGTCTCTCTTTCCATCTCCTGACCCGTTCTTCGCTTTCGGTCAATATCCGGCGGACCAGCCCCTGAAATGCCTGGATGATGGCGCTGTACGGCACGTCCCTCTGCAGTTGATCATACTTGCCTACGATAAAATAGCCCCTTTGTGCAACGATAGGCTTGTGGACCTCAAGAATGAGCGCTGTCTTTCCGATGCCCGGATGGCCGCTCACGAGCAGCGCCTCGCTCGCCCCCTGCCGCACCCGATCAAACGCCGACATCAGAGTCTCGATTTCCCGTTCCCGTCCGTACAACTTCTGGGGAATGGTGAAGGTGTGGGATATATCATGGATGCCGAGCGCAAAGCTCTCTACCTTGCCATTCTTCTTCAACTGTTCCAGACATGTTTCCAGGTCCGCCTTCAACCCGTATCCGCTCTGGTACCTGTCCTCGGCGTTCTTGGTGAGGAGCTTCATCACAATATCGGAAACGGCA
>DMKB01000004.1 GCA_003454665.1 Nitrospiraceae bacterium
GGGTTCCCTGGGGCTTCCCTTGCTTTTTCACTCAAAAAGTACTATCCTCGAAGCATACAACTGGGATTACAGACTGTATTAATAGCCTGAAGGCCACAGGCAGGATAAAGCACGGATACATCCCGGTCTCTATCAGGCAGTCCAGTTCAAGAAGTTTTTCAGCACAAATGTTTTCTCGGCGCTCTCTGAAAACCCTGTGGAAAATGCCTTTTTCAGTGCGATCCGTGGATCAGCGTCGGGAGACACCGGGTACAGACGACCTTCTGCTCTCCTTCATGGTAACAGGGGAGGTAAACCCGCTCTTTTTCCGCAGCATTACAGACAAAGCATTTGATCTCCATCTTATCCCTCCAGAGCGTTGATTTCGTCCACGATCTTCTGTGGATCGAGGTTGTGCATCATGGAACCGAAGGAAATGGACTCCATGTTGATGCCGGGACAGGTGAAACACCCATTGCCGAAGTACTTTTGCACTACCTCTCTCGCGCCCGGTACGGTTTTGATGACATCTCCGATAATTGAGTCTTTTGTCACTTTCTTCTTTTCCGCTATCATGACAGCCTCCTTCTTAACGTATGTTTAAGGTAATTAAATATTAGCACCTGCGGAAGGGAATTTCTATGATGTACATCATAATGAAACAGGAGACAGGAGCCGAGATCAGGAGGAATCCTATGCTTTCCTCCTAACCTTGCCCCACCCTGCTTCTTGTTGTATGACATGTGTCATAGCAGAGGACGGTGAATTAGGCTATACTTTTGTTAAATCAAAAGGAGGTAATCTATGGACAGATTTGTAAAGGGTTTTATCGTGATGAGTATCGTGTACCTCGCGGTGTCGACGGTCTTGGGTATTGCAATGGTGGTGAGCCAGGAAATGAACGCCTTCCGGTTCGTTCACTCCCATCTCAATATGCTCGGGTGGGTCTCTATGATGATCTTCGGCGTGGGCTACCACATTCTCCCGCGGTTCGTCGGGCGACCCCTCAAGCATCCCCTGATGGGCGAGATTCAGTTTTACGTTGCAAATGTCGGGCTCGTGGGCATGCTCCTGTTTTATACCCTGAATGCCTACAACCCGTCAGACACGCACGTTGCACTTACGGCTATTTTTGGGGCCATGGAGGGACTGTCCATATTCATGTTCATTTATAACATGCTCGTTACGATCGTGCCGAAGACGGAAATGCCGCATTAATACTTGACCCGGACAGGCCGGAACCAAATCTTTTTTTGACGGGATGTATAGCCTAAAGGCCACAGGCAGGATAAAACCCTAGAAAAAGCTTTTTAAAAATCCTGTTAATCCTGTCTAAGGCTTTTACTGTTTTGGTTTTTGTTCTTGCCTTTTTGGCAAGAATTTCATTCGTAACAGACGAAGGGGACGACAGTGTATTCACTTCATCTGCTTTTCATTGATTCAGGATGAAAGGGCGATGAGGCCATTTTTGTCCTTGATAATAATCTTTCCATCTGTGTTGATCACGAGTCCCTGTTTTTTGAACTTGCTGAAGGTGCGGATCGACGTCTCCACCGTCGTCCCGACCATGTCTGCCACGTCCTGCTTGGTAAGGCGCATGTCGATCAGGAGGCCGTTCTCCGTTTCAGCACCCACCTTGCTCGCGAGCTTCAGCAGCAGTGCTGCGATCCTGGCTTCTACACGTTCGAGAGCGATATTCTTCAAGGATTCATAGGAACTTTTCATCCGGTCGCCCAGCTGAAGCGCTATCCAGTACATCAAATTCGGGAACCGGTCAACAAGGCGCATCAGATTCCGCCGCGATATTCTCAGAACACTGGTATCTTCCATGGCGATGGCGTTCGCCGGGTAGGGGAAGGATTTGAGCACGGCCACACCGCCGAAGATGTCATGGGGCGAGATGACTTCGAGAATAATCTCCTTCCCTTCATTGGAGAGTTTCGTTATTTTTACCTTGCCGCTCATGACGATATAGAACCATTCAGGCGACGCTCCTTCGGAGAAGATCTCCGTTTTCTTCGGGAACGATGCCTTTGCAAGATACGGTTCAAGCTCCGCGAGTTCGTCATCCGGAAGATTTTTGAACAGGTCGATTGTCTTCAAGTAGCTGCTGTCCATTTATGTCCTTTCTCCTTCTTTTTTGAGCTTTATGAAAACCTCGCGGGCCTCAAGCTCTGTTTTTTCTCTCTGCCCTGTGTTGTTAACGATATAGTCCGAGAATGCCCGTTTTTCGGAGAGCGGCATCTGGCTCCTGATCCTCGCCACGGCCTGTTCTCCCGTCAGGCTATTACGCTCCATAAGACGGATCCGCTGCTGGTTTTCGTCTGCGTAGACCACGACGGTCCGATCCATGTTCCGGTGAAATCCGCTCTCAATGAGCAAAGCAGCGTCGAACACAACGATCGAATCAGGCTCATGCGTGTTGATTCGTTTAACCTGTGCACAGTAGGATTCGAAGACTTTTGGATGAAGGCAGGAGTTAAGCCACTTCCGTTTCTCGGAATCGCTAAACACGATCTCGCCGAGTTTCCGGCGGTCGATGCTCTTGTCGGGATGAAGGATTTCTTTCCCGAAGTGCTCAACCACTTCATGCCATGCCTGCTGATCGGGTTCCAGGAGCTCATGGACGAGCTGGTCAGCGTCTATAATATGTGCGCCGAGACTCTGAAAAACGCCGGCCACGAGGCTCTTGCCGCTTGCGATCCCGCCGGTGAGTCCAACGATCAACATGCTGTTTTACCCTCTTTCACAATAGGTGTCCACGAGGGATGCCCGATCTATTGAACGGCCTCAAACAATTTTATAAAAAGAAAGGTCATGATGTGCATACTTTTTATTATGCCGCCGCCAAAAAAAGGAAAAAAATTCATTCGCTCTGCGAGGAGCAAGTATATCAATATCGCGAGAAAAACGATGTTAAAGAGATAAATGAGCGGATAGGAAAAGACAGCGCCGTGCTCCCTGATGTCGTTCTGGTCTGTTTGCAGGAAGGAAAACGTCAGGGCAAGGTGGAACGCGTAGGTAGCGCCGGCAACGAATACGAGCCAGCCTTCCGCACCGCGTACTTCCGCGACGTTGGCAAGTCCGTAGAGAACGAGTGCTGCAAACGTATAGAGCGGGAAAAAATAGGGGGCAAGGGTGATAAGAACGTTGGACTTTGTTAAGGATACGCGGCCGCCCCGTTCACTTGCATGAAATGACTTCACTGAACCGCCGAAGAGTACGGCAAACAATGCATGCGTGAGTTCATGTCCGAAAACATAGGTGAGGATCGGTTTCTTGAAAATAATGTGGACGACGAGGTACGTCAGTCCACCGGCAATGAAATAGAAGGGGACGACGACCTTGAAGGAAACGGACATGATGGTAGCGACAAACTGCCAGGTAAAACCGAGGCAGAAGGGAATGAGCACGATGCCGGAGATGACGTTGAGCGCTTTTTTCTGCATTCGCGTATACTTGCACGTGCCCACACATGACCACACATGACCACGGCCCTGCTTTATGGTGGAGAAAGAAAAATCGGTCGTGACGACAAGCGCTGTTTCTTCTTGCGGGACTGTGCAGGCCAAACCACGTCACCGTAGTGGACACCGGGACGGTCGTCATCTCCGATGAATGACTCCCCTGAATGTTTCATTACGTCTCATCCAGGAGGAACCGTCCGAGGAGCTCGGTATCGGTCATTTTATCCATGACTTCTTTCTTTTCTCCCAAGAAACCGGGATCGGCGTGATAAGCCGTCTCTTTGATAATAACGGAGTTCAGGTAGATTTCGGCCTTCAGAGCCCTGATTTCGGTTTCCAGGCTTATCCGGCCAACGAGATCGTAAGGATCCGGACCTCCGTCAGCCGTTGCTGTCAGGCGATATGCCGGCTCCAGGGTGAATGATGGCTTGTCCTTGGACAAAAGGGTGAGTATGTTCTTGTCGAGAGAAATCCTTCCCTCGTCTGCCAGTTTGGTGAGAAGGCGTTGGGTAAAAAAAACTTTTTTGGATGGAATGATTTCTTTCATCTTAAGCTTTAATGTTCCCGGTGAAGCCTTCTCAAGGCATAGGCCGAAATTGATGCGAACAGCGCATTCGCAAGCCAGCCTGCTACGACGGGGGGGACCGTTCCTGATCGTCCGAGGGCGGTTCCAACGCTGAGAAGCGCCCAGTAGGCGAATGCGATGAACACGGCAAGGGCGATTCCTCTGCTGGCCCCGCCGCTCCGTACCCGATGAAGTGAGAGAGGAGTTGCAATCATTACCATAAGCAGGCTCGACAGAGGAAAGGCAAGCTTACCATGAAGGTCGACTTCATATCGTGCCGCATTGTAGCCGCTCATCTTAAGCCGCTCAACATATTCCCACAATTCCTTGAAGTTCATCTCTCCCGATCCTTTTACAATCATACCCAGATCCTCAGGAGCTTCCACGATGTTGTAGATTTCACCATCTGCCTTGTCCGTGAAGACCCTGCTCCCGATAGGAATATACTTTCTGCTGTTCCTCAACCTCCAGGCGCCGTCTTCCCACAAAAGGCTATCCGCTTCGATCCTCTCACGGAGCGTGTAGTCCGGGTTGAATTTATAGATATGCACGCCGAACATCTCGAAACGGTCGGGTGAGACAAACTCGATGTTCGCAATGCTGTTGTCCGGGCCACGGAGCCAGAGGTGACGTTTCTGAAAAACGACCCGATGCTCTTTTTTTTCAACAACGACTTTTCTAATATGATTGGCGCGCGCAGTATAATGCGGCATGATTATTTCGTTATTGATAAAACCAAACGCCGAGATGAGGAGCCCGGTGAAAAGGACCGGTGCAATGATTTTGCCAATGCTGAGGCCGCCGGCGCGCATCGCAATGACTTCATTGTGGCGGGAGAGATTGCCGAGAGACAGAAGCGTGGCGATGAGGGCTGCGATCGGGATGGATGGCGACGCGATAGCAGGAAGCGTATAGACATAATACTTGGTTATTTGGAATATATTGGCCCCATAGCTGATAAAATTATCAGCCCGCTGGAGAAAGTCGATACAAAGATATACCGAAAGAATCCCGATGAGTACGGTTAAAAAAAAACGCAAAAATTCCTTGACGATATATGTATTGAGCAGATTCATGGCAGTATGCGGACAACACCGCGGTGATTCATTGAGGTTCTATTGTCTTCTGGTCAGGCGCCGATAAATGTCCCTGGCCCGTTCCGCTAATCTGAAATCGTACTCGTGTCCCTGTTTGAATATCAGCAAACCTGCTGCGAGTGAAGTCAGAAGATTCGGTACCCAGTATGCCGTCGCCGGCGAGATGGTCCCGGCCTCAGACAGATTTCTCCCGGCGCCGAGAATGATATAGTACACGAGAAATACGCCGAGTGCAAGGGCGATACCGGCTGACTTTCCGGTTCGGCTTTTCCGGATGCCCAGGGGAGCGCCGATCATGCCGAAGATCAG
>DMKB01000146.1 GCA_003454665.1 Nitrospiraceae bacterium
CCGCCGGAGCTGTAACCGCCGCCGTAATACCCGCCTCCCATCCAGACGGCCCGCCTCCGGCGGCTCCGTCCGGAGTGCATCATTCCTCCGAAGCTCGAAATAAAGAAGAGCAGGCCGAAGGCCATTGCGAAGAGGGCCCGTAAAGGAGACCCGCTTCGCCTGCGGGACCCTGACGTCCGGTACGCAGGCATGCCGGTGATTTCAACGTTGCTGTCCTTCGCAATGGTCTGGATCATGGCCAGGGTGGCATTCATGATACCGGTACTGTAATCCCCCTTGCTGAATGCAGGAACAAGGAGCTGCCTGCCGATGGAGCCGACCATGCTGTCCGGCAGGATATGCTCCAGGCCGTAGCCGATCTCGAAGCGGTATTTCCGGTCCTGGAAGGCGACAACAAAGAGTGCCCCATTGTCCTTTTCGGTCTTCCCAAGTTTCCACTGCTCCGCCATCCTGAGTGAAAAACCGTTGAGGTCCTCTCCGTCGAGGCTGTTGATCGTCAGCACGATCACCTGGGCCGTGGTCTTCTGCTCGAGTTCCTGGAGATAGCCGTTCAATCCCGTCTCCACGTCATCGCGAACAATGCCGGCAAGATCGACGACGTAGGTAGGCGGCATGGACGGCGGCTGGGGCGTTGCCGCAGACAGGTCGCCGGCAGCAGGGAACAGGAACAGGATGGCTGCGAAAACAACGCTATGAGGACTGGTGTGAGTCAATGATTATTCCTATGGCTTCGATTGCCTGGTAGCAGTCTTCGAACATACGATGGAGTTCATCTTCGGAAGGCTTCAGCTCCTCGTTCTTCAGCAGAAGGAGTTTCTCAAAGATCTCGGTCTCGGTGCCTGTCGCGGAACCGAGCGTCTTCACGACATCAAGACGTTTGGCAGGTGGATCCTGATCAAAAAGAGTGATGATCGCACGGAACAGCGCCATGGAGCCGGTGATGAACTTCGCCAGGACCGGCGTAAGGTATGATTTCTTGCCGTACGTGGAGAGATACCCCTGCCGAAGGCCGATGAGCTTCGTCTTGATCTCCCGTTCACACTGGAGCCGGAGATGCGGCTTATCAATAGTGATGAAGCCGAAGATATCGTCGCCGAACACCGTTCGATGAAGGAGCTTGAAATCCAGGAATTCTATTGGGAACACATCGACAGAAGTCCGGAGGTAATCGGGCGTCATAATGAGCGGCGCCGACAGACCGTTCTTTGAAAATTTCTTGCCGAGGGGCGCCAGGAATTCAACGAACTTCAGGTCCATTTCCTTCAGGACCACCACGCTGTTGATGTCCGATTTTTTGGCATTGAAGTCAGGCGTGACTGCGCTTCCGACGACATGGATCGAGTGGACGCTGCCGGCATGGTCTTTCAGTACTTCTTCGAAGAAGGGTGTAATGCGTGCCATGACGGCCTGGCTGAGATCAGCGCTATTGAGGGTATTCATAATGCTAGCGAGTATAGCATAATTCCGTAGCAAGCTTCAATCACTTTTTTGCTGATACGCGGACTGAGCAGAATAGGTGAGAACGACTGTGCCGGCCAGTATCATAACGGCATAGGGCATCGATGTCTCCTTCATCAGCAAGAGCGCCAGTATACCCAGCAAAAGAGTGGTAGACCAGAAAATGATAACTGTTTTTACCGATGAAAAGCCCCGCCTGATCATGAGATGGTGCAGGTGTGTCCGGTCTGCCCTGAAAGGGTTCTTCCCATGGTACAGCCTCACAAACATTACCCGCACGGTGTCAATGATGGGGATGAGCAGCAAAAGCCCGGGGTACAGCGTTTCCACCTGGGAGCCTTCACTCTGGGTCAAAAGGATGGCAAATATTGCCAGGGAGAAGCCGAGGAAAAGGCTTCCCGAGTCTCCCATGAATATCCTTGCCTTCGGGAAGTTGTACCAAAGGAACCCGCCGAGGGCCCCTACCAACACAAAACAGGCCAAAGCTACAGGAGAATTACCCGTCAGGACTGCCGCAATCCCCATGAACAGGAATGCGATGAGCGATACTCCCCCTGCCAGACCGTTCAGGCCATCGATGAGGTTGATAGCGTTCGTGACGCCTATGACAGCGAAGAATGTAAAGGGAATGCTCATGACCCCAAGATCGAGCCCTCCCGCTTGTCCATAAGTACCGATCTGATGAACGAGGATATCCCCACCAAATATGACAATTGATGTGGCGATAATGGTTGCCGGCAGCTTTATGCGCCAGCTGAGGCGCCGGCAGTCATCGATGGCTCCGATAATCACGAGGATTCCTGAGGAGATGAGATAGGAAAAGAATTGGGTATCTATGTTGACAAAGAAAAGCACGGACAAGAAACCAACAAAAAACGCAAGCCCGCCCCATCGCGGAGTAGCAACGTTATGGAATTTACGTTCGCTCGGGATGTCGATGCAGTCATAGTGATGGGCGATGCGGATCGCCAAAGGAGTGATGAGGTAGGTAATGCAGAGCGCTATAAAAAAAGACAACAAATAGATCAATTATCAATCCTTTCGTCCATCGTTATATCGATGAGGTATTATAGAAGATTTGTCAACAAATGCAAGCAGCGAATAAATTGAGATTGATGGATGGTTTTTTTTCGTTCTCCGATCTGCCGCGCCCGGCGTTTTTTCGACACTGAACCTTTTCCATTCTGTTTACATGCTCCTCATCATCCGCGAGAGACCTTCCTGAAGGGAAACAACGGGCTTAAAACCAATTGACTCGAGTGCGCTGGTCGAAACAGTGGTATTCGCATAGAATTTTCTGATGCGAATACTGTTGATCGAAAACTGCTTGCCGGTTATTCGGGAAGCGAGATCAAAAGAATATCCACCCATCAATCCCAATAAATATGGCAGTACAGGCAGCGGCGTCAATATTCCCAGCTCCTGCCTGATATAATTTACCAACTCCCTTACCGACATGTCCGGCTTATCTGCATAATTAAACAAGTGCGTCCCCTCTCCGAACTCAGCAGCCCGTATCAAAAAATCAACAAGATTCCCGACATATCCCATG
>DMKB01000233.1 GCA_003454665.1 Nitrospiraceae bacterium
CGGCCCTCATGGAAATGGTGAATGAGGCCTATGATTACTCAGCGAACGAAGGAGGGGAAGCAAAACTCCCGGTGCTGAGGTTTGCCATCGAAACGCTTTTACTGCTCATCGCCCCCTTTGCTCCCCATGTTGCCGAAGAACTCTGGGAAGCAATCGGCGGCACGGCCAGTATCGCGAATATGCCGTGGCCGGAGTACGATCCTGAAGCAATCAAGACAGTGCAGCTCATGGTCGTCGTTCAGGTGAACGGCAAGGTCAGGAACAAACTCACCTTGCCTGCGGGCGCTTCCAAGAAAGAGATCGAAACAGCGGCCCTGACGGATCCGAAGATCAGGGAACACACGAAGGGTAAAGAACCGAAAAAGGTGATCGTCGTACAGGGAAAGCTTGTCAATATTGTGGTGTGAGAGGGAAAATTTCGGGCTTACGGGGATGGATATGCCGAGCATATTAAAAAACAGAATGGTTTCACTCTTCCTGGTGTTTTTTCTCTTGCCTTCCTGCGGTTACCACCTTTCCGGTTCCGGAGACCTGGTGCCGAAAGGGGCGACGACGATCTCGATTCCGGTGTTCATAAACGGCACGGATCAGCCGTACGTGGATATCGAAATAACCCAGGCTGTCGTGCGCGAATTCCTTGTCGACGGCAGGCTGGACGTGGCCAACCTGGACTCGGCGGACCTTGCACTCCACGGCAGGGTGACCGCATATGAGGAGACCGCGCTTTCCTATACTGCCGAATCCTATGTGCAGCAATACCGGGTGCGCCTTGTGGTGGATGTGCGCCTTGAGGACCGAAGGTCCAAGAACATTATCTGGAAGGAACAGGGTGTCGAGGGCATATTTATAACCGATTATCCCATCACCTATTCCCCCACGAACACCGTGGAGATAACGGCAACGAAGACAGCGAAGGAAGAGGCCATCAGGAAGGCGAGTCAGGATCTTGCCTCGACGCTCCGGAGCAGGGTACTTGAGGGATTTTAGCGAAATCACCAAATTCCAAGCACCAAATCGCAAATAAATTCCAAATTTCAAACACCGAGACTCGAGACGCTTGGTTTTTTAAACATTGGAATTTAGGTATTATTTGAGAGTTGTTATTTGGTGCTTGGAATTTCAGGACTAAGATTAGATCGATGATAAAGTACACTCAACTCATCACTGATCTCAAAAAAGGTCGTATCCTCCCCCTCTACCTGTTTTACGGTGAGGAGGCGTTCCTCATCCAGGAGGCCGTCGATCTGATCATTCGGAAGGTAGTCGATCCCGGGGCGAGGGATTTTACCTTCAACACGGTCTATTGCCGGGAGACCCCGGTGTCGGACATGGTGAACCTCGCGCAGACCCTTCCGTTCCTGTCGCCGATGCGGCTGGTGATCGCGAAGGAGATCGACGTCCTGAAGGCTGCCGATATCAAGGAGCTTCTCCCCTATCTCGAATCACCATCGCCAAGCACTTGCTTCGTGATGGTTTCGGAGCAGAGGAAGTATGACAAAAAAGCCGTGGTGTCCGCCGTCGAAACCCACGGTGCGGTCACTGCCTTTTACCCCCTCGCGGAGCGGGAACTTCATCCATGGATAGCGGGCTGGGGACGGGCCAGGGGGCTGTCCATCACGGGTGACGCGATACAGTTTCTGGTGCAGGTCCTGGGAACTGATTTACAGAAAGTCAATAACGAACTCCAGAAGGTTGTGATCTACCAAAAAGACAAAAAGGACATCACGCTGGAAGACGTCATGGCCGTTGTCGGTGACTTTCGGGAATTTACCTCCTTTGATCTCGCAGAGGCGATCGGCAGCAAAGAGGCTCACCGGGCATTCCAGATCCTGACGAGATTACTCCAGGAGGGAGAACAGCCCGTGGGGCTCCTCGGCATGACTGCCTGGAATTTCCGTCGGCTGATGCGCGCCAAGGCCCTTGAGGCGGGTGGCGTCCGGTACGATGAGATTAAGAAAAAGGTGGGGGTCCTGTGGCTCCATTCATCCTCATTTCAGAAACAGATGAAGCGTTTCACACTGTCCGAACTGCGGGACGCCTTCGAGGTCATGCTTGTTACAGACAAGAAACTCAAATCGAGCAGTATGAAGGGCAGGCTTGTTCTTGAGCGGATGATCATGACGTTGTGCGGCGCCTGAACTCAGGGTGACCGAAGAGGGCGCGGGGGAAGGCATTCAGCAGTGGGGCGAATCGGTGAATGGATGAATCGGATGACTGGAGAAAGAAGAACAGATTGTCCCCATCCCTGTTTCCCCAGCCGTATTGATTATTTTGCAGCGTTGATCTTGCTGACTCTCATCGAGAGACGGGATACTGCCCGGGACGCGTTATTGGTATGAACAATGCCGCGAGCCGCAGCTTTATCATAGGCCTTCATGGCCCTGGTAAGCGCCTGTTTCGCCAGGTCGGCGTCCTTGGCCTTGACTGCCTGGTCTACTTTTTTCGTCAGGGTCTTGAGCGTTGACCGTGCGGATTTATTGACGATGGTCTTTTTTTCTGCCTGCCGCTGCCGTTTTAACGCCGATTTATGCTGTGCCACGTTGAGGCCTCCTTAGATTAGTGCAAACGAACTATTCTTTTACCATAGTAATCGGCTGCTGTCAAGTTAAAAAACAAGGAGTTAAGGCCCGTTGACGGGTCGTGATCAGTCTTCTCGCGAGGAGTCAAACAACGATGTCTGAGAATGTGGGTGTTGCAAAAGCCGCCGGGATCGTGGGTTCAGCCACGCTCCTGAGCAGAATTATGGGGTATATCAGGGACATGGTGATGTCCTGGGCCTTCGGAACCAGTGCGGCGGCCGATGCCTTCTACGTGGCGTACCGGATTCCGAACATGCTCCGGGAACTCCTTGCCGAGGGATCGATGTCGGCGGCCTTCATC
>DMKB01000310.1 GCA_003454665.1 Nitrospiraceae bacterium
CTACGCCGACAAACAAATTGCCATCAGATGATACAATTCCTTCAACACTGCCGCCTCCCGGAAAACTTACCGTCCCATCGGACGCAACAGTATAGGGAATGTCTGCTCCGGAGCCGGTGTAGCCAAGAGAATGCTCTAGCACCTCATAGCTGAAGGTATCGATGCCGAACGTGAGGCCGACGCGGCTCGTATACACAGCCGGCATATTCAAAGGATCCCAGAGGGCAATTTGGTTCATGAGCATCTCGCCGCTCATGTCAGGAGCGATCGTACCTGTGGATTTCTTGACGCCCACAGCAAGGATGGTCTCGCCATCGCCATCGGTGATATCGCCATCCTTCAGAGCGAACATGCTTCCATCAGGAGAGATGATCCCGAAGTCATCTGCCACGCCATTGTTGATTGTAAATGTCCCGTCCGGTGAAACGGTATACGTGAATGGTCCAGTCATGCCTACGTTGCCGGCGACGGAATGGGACAGAATTTCCCACGTGCCGGTACCGTCGCCTTGCGCTGTAATGAGCAGCCGGGCCGTATAAAAACCCTGGCTTGTATAGTTTCCAAAACCATCATCTTTGACACCCACCAGGGAAAGAATATAGTCGCCAATAAGATCACCATCATCTTTGCCAGTCGACTTTTTGACCACGATGTGCAGTATTACGTCCTTGTCAGTGGAACTTGGAATATCGTAGACAGTGTCACTAAATGCTGCCAGCGCCCCATCGCCGGATATGATCCCATATCCCGGTTCATAGCCGGCACCTGAATCTATCGTAATTGATCTATCTAACGCTACCGTGTAAGTAATGTCGCCAAAGCTGGGAACATTTGCAGTTCCATTTCCGTAAGCAGTAACGTCCCAAGAAAAAGCCCGTAATTCGCCCCACTCGTACTCCATCCCGTGCACTTGATAGTCGCCGCTGAAGAGGCTGTTTAGGTTAGACTGTCCACCGTTGTCCCCTCCTCCGCCGCAACCGCCGAGAACCATTGCTGTCGAGAGTAACAGCATGACCATCAATTCTGATACACTTATGACTGACATTCTTTTCATCTCTTCCTCCTTTTTTTAATAAAACTGATTATTGTGCTACCCGTTTTTCTGTCCTCTTCCGCTGTTTTTTCTTCTCGGGGGCCAGCGCCTCCCAGAGTTCATCGTAATTACTGAATGTTCGTCTCTCATCACCTCCCGCTATTTCAACCATTCCGGCAACGTGCCGGGGATCGTTTTCGTCACGCCTGTAGATACGGACAATGTAGGTCTCGCTCGTTTCCATAGGTGCTCGCTCCCTCCTCATCCTTTTTGATTACCTCTGTCGCTTTTCAGGCGGCGACGTTCAGTCGAAATCCGCAGCTCTCGTCTTGATAGCTCAAGCCTAATACCGGGCACCCTACAGATAGCGTACGGATTCAGTTATTTTTTTGCGTTTTTGTAATAGATTGAAAAAACAGGGTTAATGCAGAGGTCTTGGAGCCTGACGCCAAATATCTCTGAAAAAATAAGGCTATTTAATCACAGAGAGCACAGAGAAAAGCTGAGAGAAGACAAAAAATTAGGCAGAGGGAGAGGGTGCAAGGAGAATGATGGGGATATGGTCGATGCTATTGATGCGTTACTGCTGGATGCTGTCGGCTCCGGTGAGGGTCTTGTAGAGGGCCTCCGTCCGGGATGAAGGGAGAGGAGGCCGAGGGTGGAAGACAGGACAGAACAACAGCGCCGGTAGACCGCTACCCCTTCTACCTGCTGTCCGAGTTGTTGACAGCAGATCATGAGGCGCTGGTAAAACTCCTCGGCAAGGCTGTCTACGTCGAGTCCCTTTTGGTAGCATTCAGCGGCGGCCTCCCATTGTCTCCGCTGTTCCAGCCCATTACCGTACCGGAGAATCAGTCGGACAAATTTGCTGCGCAGACGCTCGCGATAGGAGATTGTCCAGGGCTGGGAGGTATCGGCAGGCAGAAAATTCCCGCGATAGATGGCAAGGATCCGTTCGAGCAGGCCGGTCATGCCTTCGGATTCTGGCTTCAGTGCTGCTGATCCGGACCGCCCTGTTTTTTGCTTCTCACTCCTCATGCCGATATCCGCGCCCCGCAACAGTTCCTGTTCCGCGTCTTCGATCATCCGCTCGAAGGCCCAGGCATCGACCCAGCAATAGCGCGGATCAAGGCTGAGCTTGCCGTCGCGGAGCTGGACACTGTTGTCCGTGCCGAGGAGCCGGCGAAGGCGAAGAAGCGTAATTTCGAGAGACCGGTGGGCCTGATCGCCGTCGGCATCAGGCCAGAGCGTATAGGCCAGTTGATCAACAGCGACAGACTGCCCGCCGGAAGCCAGTATTGCCTTGAGCATTGCCAGGGGTTTTTGCTGGGCCTTTCGGGAAAAGGGGATGGGCTTTCCCTCCCGGATAATGTCAAAAAGCCCGAGAGTCGATATTTTGAGCTGCCAGGGCCAGTTTTCGATACTGATTGGCGGCTCATCAGGCACGAGACTGCGTCTGCGAATGAGGTCCTGGACGTAAACGATCTCGATCCCGGCTTCCAGTGCAACCGCGCAGAGCGCGGCGATTGCCGAAGGACGCCAGAAGAGAAAGAACGTATACCCCTGTTTTTTGCCGAGCGACAGTGCGCTGCGCAGATGTGCCTCTGTTTCTCCGACATTCCCTTCGTGGAAGGAGAGCTGCGCCCTGGCAGCGAGGCACATGAAATCAAGAATGGTACTTTTCATGGCGCGACCGATCTGTTGCGCTTTGGCAATATGGATCCCGGCCTCTTTGTGCGCCCCGCGCTGGATCTGCACCAGTGCCATACCGTGATGGACAAGGGCCTCAAGAAAGGTAAAACCGATCGCCTCGGCGAGGTTCAGGGCCTCGGTGATATGGTGAAAGGCCGTCTGACTATCGTCGCTCAGCAGGGCATGCCATGCCTTCATGTAATGATAGTAGGCGACGATCACGCGCTGGGACCCCTGGAGATGTATCTCCAGCTCTTTCAGCAGGCGTTCTGCAGCTTCAAGGTCTCCTGCGCCGAGCGATCCCGCGACGGCGTGCGTCATGAGCTGCCCGTTCATTATGGCGACACCGTTCGACTGCGCGCCTTCCAGCCCTGTTTTCACGGCATCGCTGCATGCCTCGTGCATGCCCGTAAAGGCGTAATACATCGCCTCATAGGTCTTTAACAGCACAACGGGCAGCGGCAGCAGAGAAGCCTTGTGTCGCTTCATCAGATGCAGCAGCGTGTCGATCACCTCAAAGGCCTTCGGAAAATTGCCTGTCCAGAGGTAGTGCAGGGTAATGTCTGCCTCGAGCTGGATCCTGAGATTAGCGTCCTCCATGGTCCGGGAAATAGTGAGAAAGCGGTCCCGGTATTTTTGGATGTCAGGATGGTGGGGCTGTCTCAGGACAAGAGCAATAAACAGGGAGTTCGTGGAGCGGGCTTCAATGTCAGGAGAGGGAAAGACCGTGACGGTCTGAAAGATCTTTTCGAGAACGGCTATCCACCGGTCAAGGGACGTAAAGTCCGCCTGCTCATAACAGATGGCCCCTACCGACGGGTAGCAGGACATGAACATGCCGGCCATGTCATTCCGGACCTGATACAGATCGTAAGCACGCTCTGCAATGGCCCCGCCTTTCCGGGGATCAAAGGGCAGATGGCACATGCTCAGCCAGAACAGGAGCGAAGGATTCTCGTTCAACGCTTCCTCCGGAAGCCGTGTGATCCAGGCCCCGAGGGTCTGGTGCCGACCCTGCGTAAGGAAGGCCTGGGCATGTTCGAGAATCAATCCGACCAGGCGGGGCAGATTCTGCACCTGATGATAGAGTTCAACGGCATCTTCAATAAAGCCTGATGCCTCAAGCAGCCCGGCGGCCTCGGATTGTATCGCGTACATCGTTGAAGCATCGTATACCTTTGCCGCACGGGACAGCAGAAACTCCCTGAAGAGCGGATGGTACTGATACACCGGTACGCCCTCGCCGGAGGAATGCTGGCCGGTAAAGTAATGACGGCGATTCAGCGTAGAGAGCACCTGCTCTGCGTCGCTCATTCCCGTCAGTTTTTCCGTCATTGGAGCGGTCATTTTCGGCAGGAACGCCGTCTTGAGCAGAAAGGCCTGCCGCTCTTCGTCAGTCTTGTCGAAAATCTCGCTCGCAAAATAGTTAAAGATTTCTCCGCTCCGAAGGCTGCCGAGCGACTGGAGATCAATCTTCTCTTTTTTTATCTTCTGGATCGAGAGCACCAGGCCGGCTGCCCAGCCGTCCAGCCTGGCGTGGAGCTGCTTCAGGACTTCATCGGGCAACTTTTTCTGAGACTTGGCTGTGATGAGCGCATCCGCCTCGCCTCGATCGAAGCGGATATCGTCCCAGCCGATCCCATGGATCATATTCCTCGCCTGGAGCCGCGCGAGGGCGGGAGGCGGGTCGCTGCGGCTGAGAATGGCGACGGTGACTCCTTCGGGGATGACGGACAGTCCTTCCCGAATCACCTCGTGGAACCCGGAATCCATCGGCACGTCCTGATAGTTATCGAGGACCAGAATAACAGGAGGTTTCAGTCTCTGGAACAGGCTCTCGAAATAGCGACGCGTAAAGACGTTGATGCCATGAATGTATTCGGGCGTGAAAAGAGGAAGGGGCTTGCGAAACCGGGGAGCGGCCTTTTTTGCGGCCAGCCCTGTATAATAGAAAAATGTGGCGAGATCTCCGTCGCCTTCGTCGATCTGATACCAGAGGCAGGGCAGTCTACGGGCATCGAGATAACTGGCGACCAATGTTGTTTTCCCGGAACCGGGAGGGCCCGTAATCCAGGTAATCGGCTGTTCCCGCCCATCGTCAAGAACGCGGAAGAGACGTTCCCGCTCAAATATCCCCCGGACATTCGGCCGGGTTATTTTGGCTATGGGATACTCTTTCTTCGCCATGTCGAGCACCTGTGAACTATGCTGGTATGAACAGGGAACGCAAAAGCCGGGAGGCCGTCAATGAATAGTTTTTAAAAAGTACGAAAGTACTACCACCGAAAGAACATGTTGACGATAAACTCGATTGAATGCGATAAACAGCATGAAATTGCAACGCGCTTTATCCAACAGCAGGAAAAACTGAAGCTCCTCGAATACATCATACTTTCTTTGCTGCTTTTTTGTTCTATCTGTTATAGTGAGGTTTCGTGAAAACGTCTATTTCGGCAGAACTGTCTGTTATTTATATACTAATTATTTCATGAAATAGCGAGAGGGTCAAGATAAAAATCATCTCGTTCAGGACAAGGCGTGAGTAAAACTTGCGTTTTAAAAAATTGTTAATTCATGCAGAATTAACGGACTGACAATGTGCGGCGTAGTATCTTTTTCGCACTATCCTGTCTATCCTGTCACAAGTCGTTTTTAAATCCTCTGGAAGAATGGCGCTTGGCCACACCAATCCGAATACCCTACAAATCTTAATCCTTATTTCAGCATCAAGATCTACAAGAGATTTTTCAGGTCACTCTCCGCGCTGCTCAACTTCCCGCCGATGTCATTCAGGCCCTTGAAATCACCCTTGAGTTTCTTGAGCTGGCCGCTCGCCTTGCCGAGTATTGCTTCCTTGAGCCCCTTTTCCAGCCTCGCTGACTTCTCCTTGACCATGCCGCTGACGGCATTTTTCAAGACCTTGTCCAGGTCCGAACGGATGCTCAGGTCATAGTCATCAGGCGTGCCCTTGACCGTGGCTTTGAGCTTGAAGCGCTTCGTATTCTTCAAGGCGGAGCCGATGGCCCGCACGAAAGAGTTCGACGCCTGCTTCGCGCCGGTGTCGAAACGGGCCGACGATACATCGACCACCATTGTTGCCAAAATGATGTTCTTCCGATAGGTCCCCTCGACGGTTATGTCCGCCAGTCCCTTCTTGAGCGTGATCGGCAGGGTATCACTGCCCGAGAGAACGAGGTCGCGCACCGCGTACTGGTTCGCCCGGAGCGTAACGGAGTCCCTGGCACGCGCTGCATTGATATGGTCGAAGGTGCCGTTGATTTTAATTGATTTCATATCCTTCAGGTTCTTCCCGTTGAAGGCGAGGGTCGTCGGCCTGCCGAGCACGTCCTGGTCAGGCGTGATGTCCCGTACCCGACCGCTAAAGGTGCCGGACTCAGGCTGTGCCGATGCCTTGACGACGCGGATGAAAAAATCAGGAAGGGGCTCATGCTCCTTGAAACGAACATTGACGCCCCGGGCGCGCACCGGTTTTACGACGTCAGCCTCTTTCTTCGCCTTCTTTGACCGTTCCAGGGCGGGCTTCAGTTTTCCGTACCAGTCGAAGCCCCTCCCTGCCCATTTGTTGATCGTCCCGCCGAAGATCAACAGGGTCATGTTCTGGAGCCCCTTGGAGGACAGGCTGTATTTGTCCCGAATACGCCGGACCTCGTTCATCGGCGCCTTTTCAGCCTTCCGGACACGTCTCCGCAAGTCCTTCGTCTCCGTCGAGAATTCCCGCCTCACCTGCTTCACGAGATCGAGGTCCCGCTTAACATCCCGCTTGATCGCCCGTATTTCTTTCATCGACTTGCTCAGGTTTTTCAGGCGGAATCCTCCTGCGTCCCTTATCTTTTGGATGCGCTCACGGTATCCTTTGGCAGTGTTCTTGTCCGGCAGTTCGTCGGCCCGTTTTTTCCATGTACGATTGGCGGTTTTGATGTCTTCCCGCACGGACTTGATCTCGTCGATGGACGTGAGTTTTTCCTTCTTGAGAATCTCCTTGACGCTCGGTATTTCGACGGTCGGCAGAGAGAATATCGAGTCCTTCGTTGCGGTTTTCTTTTTCTTCTCTTTGACTACGGCGCCGGAGGTCCGGCGGGGCGTCGAAAACCGCATGCCTTCGACAACCATTTCGTTGATGATCACTTTTCTGCGCAGGAGGTTCAGGCTGTCGATAGCAAAAGCGATACGCCCGACCTCCAGGGCATTCGTCATCGGAGCGTCCTTGTCCGTCACCTGCAGCCCCGTCATGGCAATGCCGAGGGGCATGAGCGTGAGGTCAAGATCGGCCAGATCCACCTGGGCGCCGACGATGCGCGTCCCGGTCTTCTCCACCGTGCGCTCGATACAGCCGTCTATGAACAGGAACCAG
>DMKB01000078.1 GCA_003454665.1 Nitrospiraceae bacterium
ATTCCTCACGAGCGTGCTGGAAGGCATCGGCGAAGGAGTTGTCGTCGTGGACCGGGACTACCATATTCTTTCGGCAAACCGGGGGTATTGCGGACAGGTGGGCATGGGGCAGGGTGAGGTCATCGGCAAGCACTGTTATGCTGTTTCCCACCACTTTGACTCGCACTGCAAGGACAACGGACACGACTGCCCGGTTCGGGAGGTGTTCGAGACCGGCTCCTCTGCCATGGCCATGCACACCCACTATGATCATCATGACAAGAAGGTCTTCGTGGAATGCCACGCTTACCCGATCAAGGACGCGTCGGGCGCGGTCATACGGGCGATCGAGACGCTGAACGACGTGACCGAGCGCGTGCAACTCGAAAAGAAGGTGAAGGACTCGGAAGAGACATACCGCGACCTTTATGATAATGCGCCTGACGGGTATTATTCTCTCGACGGCAACGGCATGTTCGTCGAAGTGAACCGGACGTTCCTCGACATGATCGGCTACAGCCGGGAAGAGATCGTGAAGAAGGCGCATATTTCAGACTTGCTTGCGGGCGAGAGCATGGAGGTGTGCCAGGCGCTGTTTCCCCAGCTCAAGAAGGGCCGCAAGATGATGAATCTTGAACTCACCATGAAGAAAAAGGACGGTTCTCCGCTGCCCGTTATGATGAACGCGTCGGCGGTCTTTAGCGGCGACGGCGCCTTTGTTATGAGCCGTTCCGTGATCAGGGACATCTCCGAAAAGCGGAAGATCGATGATGAGAAGAAGAAACTCCAGGAGCAGCTTTTTCAGTCGCAGAAGCTCGAGGCCCTCGGAACGCTGGCCGGCGGGATCGCCCATGATTTTAACAATCTTCTGGCGTCCATCATGGGCTACGCTTCCCTCGCCAAGGCCGAGCTGCAACCGGAGCATCCGGTGTTCCGCCATGTCGATATTATCGAGGCCGCCTCTCACCGGGCATCGGAACTGACCCAGCAGCTGCTCGCCTTTGCAAAGGGCGGAAAATACAACGTCAGGCCGAATGATGTGAACGACATCGTTCGCGAGGTTGTGACCCTCCTGTCCCGGACGATCGATAAAAGCATCTCCATCAATCTCAGGACAGCCGATGATCTCCGGCCGGCCGTCTGCGACGCAGGCCAGGTGCAGCAGGCGCTCCTGAATATCTGTATTAATGCCCGTGATTCCATGCCTCAGGGGGGTGTGCTTACCCTCGAGACGGAGAACGTGGTCCTCGGCGTCGAGGACGTCAAGACCCTCGTCGATATTTACCCCGGCGACTTTGTGCGGGTCTCGATCTCGGATACGGGCGTGGGAATGGACCAGGAGACGCGGGAGCATATTTTTGATCCCTTCTTTACGACAAAAGAAAAGGGTACGGGACTGGGGCTGTCCCTTGCCTATGGAATTATAAAAAAACACGACGGTTTTATCCAGGTGTACAGTGAACCCGGTCGCGGATCGACCTTCCGGCTGCATTTACCGGCATGTGTCGAGGAGGAGGCGTGCAGCGAGAAGACGGAAGGGATCACGCTGAAAAAAGGCACGGGCACGATCCTGGTTGTCGATGATGAAGACATGGTCAGGTCTCTGGCCAGGGACATCCTCCAGAAAAATGGGTACACGGTGCTGACCGCCGATGATGGAAGAACGGCCGTGAGCCTGTATACCGAACAATCGGACGAGATCGCCGCTGTGCTTCTCGACATGGTCATGCCGAACATGAACGGCAGGGAAGTATTCCAGAGGCTGAAGGAGATGAACCCGGAAGTGAAGATAATCGTTTCGAGCGGTTACAGCCATGACCGCGATGCCGACGACCTGATCAAGCAAGGCGCCGCAGGGTTCGTACAGAAGCCGTATCGCATGGGAGACCTCCTGGGTATGGTCGAGAGCGTGTTGCAGAGGAAACCGTAGCGTGCGGAAAGTGGAGTACGCCTTGTCGGGGTTTGGTGTAGTCGGAATGGATGCAACGGTGACGAAGCCTTCGCTTCTCTTTGCGGAAATGCTTTCGCCGCCCGGTTAAGCCGGAACCAAATCTTTTTTTGACGGGATGTACTGGATAAAATCCCATAAATAGTTTTTTAAAATCATGTTAATCTTGTTAATCCTGTCTAAGGCTTTTCCAGCTTCGGGATTTTTTTGCCTTTTTGGCAAGAATTTAATTCGTAACAGATTAATTTGTGCGGTGGTCATGGCTTGCAAGCGGCTTACTGTACCCACATTGGAGATGATCCAGAACAGTGGGGTAAAGGATTTGGTGTGACAGGCGCAGGGGTGCATTTTCGTGCACATTGAGCGCCCCTTCACCGGGCCTGCTTGTTTCCCGCAGAGTCCGGACCTCTAGCTTCCTGCCTCTGACGATGCTGTGCCTCGAGAAGCCCGGTTTATGCCTGAATGGGGAATGAAAGAGTAGTGAAATTAAAGGGTTTTGTCAATAAAATGCCCCCCCGACATTGCTGCCGGGGGGGCGTCTTCAGGGGAGGTCCCTAAAGGTTGGGATTGAGATAAACTATAATCGTGATTTTACAATAAGTCAAGAAAAAAATACTAAAACTTTTCCTTGACTATAAATGATCTGCTTTGGTATTATATTGTTTACTAATTGAAAGGAGCAGCACGTTTCGCAATGGATCTTTCACAGGGTGTAACCGTAACAGCTCTGCTCTTCATGGTGCTGATGGGCGTGTCTTCTTTTGTGTCACCATGCATTCTTCCCCTTATCCCCTCGTACGTGTCGTACATCACCGGGATAAGCTTTGACGAACTCGTCGGCAGAGAGACGCGAAGAAAGAACATCAATATAACGCTGTTCCATTCCATCGCTTTCGTGCTCGGCTTCACGGCAATTTTTGTGGTACTGGGAGCCACGGCGACGTTTGCCGGACAGCTTTTGAATGATTTCCGGGATGTCATCAGGATCGGTGGCGGAGTCCTCCTGATCGTCCTCGGCCTCTTCGTTGCGGATGTGATCAAGATCCCGTTTCTGCAGCAAGAGGCGAAGATCCATCTTAAGGCGAAGCCTGCAGGGTATATCGGAACCTTCCTCGTCGGCATTATCTTCGCCGCCGGCTGGACCCCCTGCACCGGCCCGTTTCTGGGCGCGGCGCTGACGCAGGCTTCACAGGTCGGGAGCATCGGTTCGGGAATGACGCTGCTGACGTTTTATTCGCTCGGCATCGGCATTCCGTTTATTCTGTCGGCCGTTGCGATCAGCGCGTTCCTTTCGACCTTCAGTAAACTGAAAGAACACTTTAAGGCGATCAAGATAACGAGTGGAGCGATCATCATACTCATGGGCGTGCTTCTGGTCACGGACAAGCTGACGATCATCACCAGCTATCTGACCAACCTGTGGGAGAGTATCAAAGGAATATGGTAACGATATGGCAATCGAAGGTGTGGACATACTAAAAGACAAAGATGCGCCGCTCTACACCATGGGGGTGGCGGCACGGCTGGTCGGCACCACGGCGCAGACCCTGCGGCTCTACGAGAAGCACGGGCTGATAACGCCGGCGCGGGAGCGGAGAAACCGGCTCTATACCGAGAACGACATCGAATGGCTCCGCTGCGTCCGGGAACTGATCCATTCCCGAAAGATCAGCATTGAGGGGATCAAAAAGCTTCTCGACTACGCGCCCTGCTGGGAAATCAAGGAATGCCCCGAAGGTCGGCGGGAGAAGTGTACGGCATTCACCGACCGGGGAAAGCCGTGCTGGGAGCTTACGCGCTGCCGCAAGGAAGAAGACTGCTCACAATGTATCGTGTTCATGCGGAACGGCAAGAAGGCGGCGAAGAAAAT